>NZ_AKJQ01000079.1:0-58511 GCF_000282255.1 Pseudomonas sp. GM25
ACCTATTTCAGGACTAGACAGTCAGCGCAACTTGACCGCCGTACCGGTCGCAAACACCACAACCATGCCACCCTTCCCTGCCGGCATGCTGATCTCGAAATCCACCCCGACCACCGCATCCGCCTGCAAGGCCCGCGCGCGCTCCTTGATCTCGTCAGTCGCCTGAACACGCGCCTCCTTCAATGCCCGCTCCAGTGTCTGCGAACGCCCGCCGAAAAAGTCCCGCATGCCCGCGAACATATCGCGAATCACATTCACGCCCTGCACCGACTCGGCACTGACGATGTCCAGATACGCCGTAATCTGCCGGCCTTCGATGGAATGGGTGGTGGAAATGATCATGGAGGTCGTCCTTTTACATGCCGGATAAAACCGCGATTGTAATGCCATGGCAAAGGGAAGCCGAATCCGTCTCTGTGACCAAAAGAATCCGGGCACCAGAATGCACAAAACCCCTGGCTTCTTTCGAAACCAGGGGTTTTGTTTACATCGAATTTGGCGGTGAAGGAGAGATTCGAACTCTCGATACAGTTTCCTGTATACACACTTTCCAGGCGTGCTCCTTAAGCCACTCGGACACTTCACCGTATCTCTTCAAACATGTTCTGTCTGTCGAGGCGCGCTAATGTAGTCGAAAGCTTTTCTGATGGCAAACTTTTTTTCAGAATTTTCATGCGGTTAAGAGAAAAAGTCGCTTCCACCTTCTAGGGGCCATGGCAATCCGGCCAATCTTGGGTGGGCGCGGCCCTTCTATATAGGTGCGCAGGCGTCAGGCGCGGGGCGTGTTGCAGCGCATCGGCCGGTAAACGGTGACTGGCGGGTCAGTCACAGTGCTTTACCTGACCGGCGACGGTGGGTAACGTCTGCCCATCTTTCTTATAAGGAATTGCGCCATGAGCGACCTGATTGCCTACCACCTCGAAGACGGTATCGCGACCCTGACCCTGAGCAACGGCAAGGTCAACGCCATTTCCCCGGACGTGATCGCGGCCTTCAACGCGGCGCTGGATCAGGCGGTGGCGGATCGCGCCATTGTGATCATCACCGGTCAGCCGGGCATTCTCTCTGGCGGCTATGACCTGAAAGTGATGACCGCTGGCCCTAAAGAAGCCGTTTCCCTGGTGACCGCCGGTTCGACCCTGGCTCGTCGCCTGTTGTCGCACCCGTTCCCGGTGATCGTTGCTTGCCCGGGGCATGCCGTGGCCAAAGGCGCGTTCATTCTGTTGTCCGCCGACTACCGCATCGGTGTCGCCGGCCCGTTCAGCATTGGTCTGAACGAAGTGCAGATCGGCATGACCATGCACCACGCCGGCATCGAGCTGGCCCGTGATCGCCTGCGTCGCTCGGCCTTCCACCGCTCGGTGATCAACGGCGAGATGTTTGATCCGCAAAGCGCAGTGGATGCCGGCTTCCTCGACAAAGTGGTCGCGGCCGAAGAACTGCAAGGCGCCGCCCTTGCCGCCGCGCGTCAGTTGAAGAAGATCAACATGACCGCACACAAGAACACCAAGCTGAAAGTGCGCAAGGCGCTGCTGGAAACCCTGGACAACGCCATCATCCAGGATCAGGAGCATCTCGGCTGATACCCGGCTCGCACCGCTTCAGAAAAGCCCGACCGTCGTGTCGGGCTTTTTCTTGCACGCCCCGTTGAAAACTCCGCAGCAGCTCTAGGACGCCTCTGACCAACAAGTCGGAAACATGCGCTTAAACATCGCCCATCTCCGGACTCTATAGCGGCAATTGCCGAAAACAGTGCACATCCGTACACTGCGCCACCTTTTGTCCCGATGGGCCTGAAAATGCTGTTTGTGTTTCGTATGTTATTGATGGGCCTGCACTTTATTCTGGCGGGGATCCTCGGAGTGATCCTCGGCCTGTGCCGCCCGTTCAATCCGGACAACAGTCGCCTGTGCGCCCGTCTCTATGCACTGCCAGCGATGTGTATTTTGCGTCTGCGAGTGAAGGCCGATGTCGGCCCGTTGATGAACAAGCCCGACAGCTGCGTGATTATCGCCAACCATCAGTCCAACTACGACCTGTTCGTGTTCGGCAACGTGGTGCCGCGTCGTACCGTGTGCATCGGCAAAAAGAGCCTGAAGTGGGTGCCGCTGTTCGGGCAGCTGTTCTGGCTGGCGGGCAATGTGTTGATCGATCGTGGGAACGCGCACAAGGCGCGCCAGTCGATGCTGACCACCACCGACACCTTGCAGCACAAAGACACCTCGATCTGGGTGTTCCCGGAAGGCACCCGCAACCTGGGTGAAGAACTGCTGCCATTCAAGAAAGGCGCGTTCCAGATGGCCATTGCCGCCGGGGTGCCGATCGTTCCGGTGTGTGTCAGCAGCTACATCAAGCACATGCGTCTGAATCGCTGGCACAGCGGGAAAATTCTCATACGCTCGCTGCCGGCAATTCCTACCGCCGGCCTGACCATGGACGACATGCCCATGCTCATCAACCAATGCCGCGAGCAGATGCGCGAATGCATCGATGCGATGGATCGGCAACTGCAAGCCGCGTGAAAAAGAAGCCCGCCCTGTGCGGGTTTTCTTTTGCCCGGTGAACTGTGCAGATTTCACTGACTCTCAAGCAGCGACACGGCTAAGCTGAAGCCATGTCTCCCCTGCCATCTGCCAAGAAGAAGTGAATCACCACCATGGGTCGAGTTGTTGCTGCTGCGGTTTACAGCGCCGGTAAGAAAGTCACCAATATTTCCCTCGACGAAGGCGCGGCCTGGGCCGCCAAGACCGGCCACTTCGTCTGGATCGGCCTCGAAGAGCCGAACGCCCAGGAACTCTCCAACCTGCAACGCCAGTTCAACCTGCACGAACTGGCCATTGAAGATGCCCTGGAAAAGCACAGCCGGCCGAAACTGGAAACCTTCGGCGACGCGCTGTTTATCGTCACCTACTCGCCGGTGCGCGAACACGGCATCCTGCAATTCATCGAAACCCACATCTTCGCCGGCAAGGGCTACATCATCACCGCCCGCAACGGCCACTCGGCGTCCTACGCCCATGTCCGTCAACGCTGTGAGGCGCGGCCACTCTTGCTGGAACACGGGGAAGATTTCGTACTGTATGCGCTGCTGGATTTCGTGATCGAAAACTATCAGCCAGTGGGCGAAGCGATCCACGCCGAGATCGATGAACTGGAACGCAACGTGTTGTGCAGCGCATTGAATGAATACGACATCCAGAAGCTGCACGGCCTGCGTCGCGACGTCCTGCGCCTGCGCCGTTACGCCGCGCCGATGGTGGAAATCGGCGAGGAGCTGCAGAAGCTGAGCTTCCCCTTCATCGACAAGAACATGCGCCCGTACTTTCGCGACGTGCAGATCCACGTGAACCGGCAGATGGAAGATCTGACCACCCTAGCCGACATCGCCAGCCAGACCATCGAAATCGGCGTGCTGCTGGAAGCGTCACGCCAGAGCGTGGTGCAACGCAAATTCGCGGCGTGGGCGGCGATTCTGGCGTTCCCGACGGCGGTGGCGGGGATTTACGGGATGAACTTCCAGAACATGCCGGAGCTGAGCTGGCACTACGGCTATTTCGGCGTACTGGGCTTTATTACGGTCGGCTGCGTGAGCCTGTGGGCGAGCTTCAAGAAATCCGGCTGGCTGTAAGAAAAAACGCCCCCGTGCAAAACACGGGGGCGCCTGGATTCAAGCAGCGGTCGGCTTGTGTGCCACGAAACGCATCATCCATTCCGCAACGGTGGTGCCGTGGTGCTGATGCTCCAGGCTGGCCACACCCTTGCTGTACACCTGCTCGCCCAGCGCTTCCTGACGCAGATCCAGCAGCGCCCGCGAGTAGTCGTGGATGAATTCCGGATGCCCCTGGAAGCACAGCACCTGATCGTTGATGTGGTACGCGGCGAACGGGCAAAAATCACTGGAAGCAATCACCGTCGCGTTCTCCGGCAACGCCGTGACTTGATCCTGGTGACTGATCAAAAGCGTCAGCTCTTCACGCACCGGGCTCATCCACGGCGCCTTGGCCGCCAGTTTGTAATTGTGGATGCCAACACCCCAGCCTTGCGTGGCGCGCTCGCTCTTGCCGCCCAGCAGCAGCGCCAGCAGTTGATGGCCGAAGCACACGCCGAGCAGTTTGTCGCCGCGCTCATAGCGGGTCAGCAGGTATTGCTTGAGGGTCTGGATCCACGGGTCGGTACCGAACGAGTCGGCCTTGCTGCCAGTGACCAGGTACGCATCGAAGGTCAGGTCATCACTCGGATAGTCGCCCTGCATCACGTTGTACACCGTGAACTCGGCGGCGATCGGCTGTTGCGAGAACAGGCGCTGGAACATCTGCCCGTAACCCTGATATTCATCGACCAGTTCCGGACGCAGGATGTCGGTTTCCAGAATGCAGATGCGTAACGACATAAAAAATACCTGACACGTGATGGGAATAATGCACACCCCAGAGCCTGCCTTGAAACCACCCGGCAAGGCAAGCCCCGAAATGCGTCCCCGCCCCGTTAGAACAACTCGCCCTTCGCGGCTTTTTCCAGCAGCAGCGCAGGCGGTGCGAAACGCTCGCCGTACTGTTCAGCCAGGTACTGTGCCCGCGCGACAAAGTCCTTCACGCCATATTGATTGATGAACTGCAACGCACCGCCCGTCCAGGCCGCAAAACCGATGCCGAAGATCGAGCCGACGTTGGCGTCCGCCGTCGACGTCAGCACGCCCTCCTCCACACAACGCACGGTTTCGATGGCCTGCACGAACAGCAGTCGATCACGCACATCCTTCGGCGATATCTGCCCGTCGGCTTTCTCGAAACGGGTTTTCAGCTCGGGCCACAGATGTTTCTGCCCACCTGCCGGGTACTCATAAAAACCGCCTCCCGCTGCCTTGCCCGGCCGCTTGTATTCGTTGAGCAGCAAGTCAATCACGGCGAACGCCGGGTGCTCAATCAGCGGTTTCCCTTCTGCTTGAAGGTCTTTGGCCGTTTGCTGACGGATATGGCTCATCAGGCTGAGGGAAACTTCGTCAGAGATCGCCAGCGGCCCGACAGGCATGCCGGCCTTGCGCGCTTCAGTCTCGATCATCGGCGCGCTGACGCCCTCACCCAGCATCGCAATGCCTTCATTGGTAAAGGTGCCGAATACTCGCGACGTGAAGAAGCCGCGACTGTCGTTGACCACAATCGGGGTTTTCTTGATTTGCAGTACGAAATCGAACCCGCGTGCGAGGGTTTCGTCGCTGGTTTGCGCGCCTTTGATGATTTCCACCAGCGGCATCTTTTCCACCGGGCTGAAGAAGTGCAGGCCGATGAACTTGCTTTGATCCGGCACTGCGGTCGCCAAGCCAGTGATGGGCAAGGTCGATGTGTTGGAAGCAATCACAGCGTCGGCGCCAACCACCTGTTGCGCTGCTGCCGAGACCTTGGCCTTGAGTTGACGATCTTCGAACACCGCTTCGATGATCAGATCGCAACCTGCCAGATCGGCGTCACTTTCAGTGGTCTGGATACGCGCAAGCACTACTTCACGCTGCTGCGCAGTCATCTGCCCGCGAGCAACTTTCTTGTCCAGCAGCGCCGCCGAATGCGCCTTGCCCTTTTCCGCAGCCGCAAGGTTGATGTCCTTGAGCACCACGTCGATCCCGGCCACTGCGCTGACATAGGCGATCCCGGCGCCCATCATGCCTGCGCCGAGTACGCCCACGCGTTTCGTCACATAAGGCGCAAAACCCTGCGGCCGCGAACCGCCGGCATTGATTTCATTAAGCTGGAACCAGAAGGTGCCGATCAGGTTTTTCGAGATCTGGCCGGTGGTCAGTTCGGTGAAGTAGCGGGTTTCGATCAGGTGCGCCGTGTCGAAATCCACCTGCGCGCCTTCCACCGCCGCACACAGAATCTTCTCCGGCGCCGGCAACGTGCCCTGGGTTTTGGTGCGCAGGATCGACGGCGCAATCGCCAGCATCTGCGCGACTTTCGGATTGGATGGCGTGCCGCCGGGAATCTGATAACCCTTCACATCCCAACGCTGCACGGCCGCAGGATTGGCCAGAATCCAGGCCCGGGCCTTGGCCAGCAATTCATCGCGATCCGCCGCCAGCTCATCGATCAATCCGGCCTGCACCGCCTGCTGCGGACGGACTTTTTTGCCTTCGAGCAGATACGGCAAAGCCTTTTCGATGCCAAGCATGCGCACCATGCGCACTACGCCACCGCCACCCGGCAACAGGCCGAGGGTCACTTCCGGCAAACCGAGTTGCACCGACGCATCGTCCAGCGCCACCCGGTGGTGGCAGGCCAGGCAGATTTCCCAGCCGCCGCCGAGCGCCGCGCCGTTGATCGCCGCGACCACCGGTTTGCCGAGGGTTTCCAGGGTGCGCAACTGGCCCTTGAGGGTCAGCACCATGTCGTAGAAAGCCTTGGCTTCGGGCTTGCCGACCTTGATCAGTTCATTCAGGTCGCCGCCGGCGAAGAAGGTTTTCTTGGCCGAGGTGATGATCACCCCGGCGATGTCATCTTTTTCCGCCTGCAAACGGGCGACGCTTTCGGCCATGGCTTCGCGGTACACCGCGTTCATGGTGTTGGCGCTCTGGCCCGGCATGTCGATGGTCAGGAGGACGATGCCGTCCTGGCCTTTTTCGTAACGAATGGCTTGGGTCATGACAGGATTCCTTGGGGTCAGAGGCGTTCGATGATGGTGGCGATGCCCATGCCGCCGCCGACGCACAGCGTCGCGAGGCCGTAGCGCAGGCGCCGGGCTTCCAGTTCATCGAGCAAGGTGCCGAGGATCGCGCAACCGGTGGCGCCCAGCGGGTGGCCCATGGCGATCGAGCCGCCATTGACGTTGACCTTGTCCGGGTCGACGACCATGTCCTTGATGAATTTCAGCACCACCGAGGCGAACGCCTCGTTGACCTCGAACAGGTCAATGTCTTCCACCCGCAGCCCGGCCTTGGCCAGCGCCTTGCGAGTGGCCGGCGCCGGGCCGGTGAGCATGATGGTCGGGTCGGTGCTGGTGACCGCCGTGGCGACAATCCGCGCCCGAGGTTGCAGACCCAACGCGCGCCCCTTGGCCTCGGAGCCGATCAGCATCAGCGCCGCGCCGTCGACGATCCCCGAGCTGTTGCCCGGCGTGTGCACATGATTGATTCGTTCGACATGGCTGTAGACCCGCAACGCCGTAGCGTCGAAGCCCATCTGGCCGATCATCTCGAAGCTCGGCTTGAGTTTTCCCAGACCTTCAAGAGTCGACTCGGCGCGAATGAATTCATCGTGATCAAGCAGGATGATGCCGTTCTGGTCCTGCACCGGCACCAACGACTTGTTGAACGAACCGTCGGCCCGGGCGCGGGCAGCTTTCTGTTGCGAGTGCAGCGCGTAGGCATCGACGTCCTGCCGGCTGAAGCCTTCAAGGGTGGCGATCAGGTCGGCGCCGACGCCTTGTGGCGTGAAATGGCTGTGCAGGTTGGTCTGCGGGTCCAGCGCCCAGGCACCGCCGTCGCTGCCCATCGGCACACGGGACATGGATTCGACGCCGCCGACCACCACCAGGTCTTCGAACCCGGAGCGCACTTTCATCGCTCCGAGGTTCACCGCTTCCAGCCCCGAGGCGCAGAAGCGGTTGATCTGCACGCCCGCGACGCTGACGTCCCAATTGGCCACCTGCACGGCGGTCTTGGCGATGTCGGAGCCCTGATCGCCAATCGGCGTGACGCAACCGAGCACCACGTCATCGACCTGGCTGGTGTCCAGCGCGGTGCGCGCTTGCAAAGCGGTCAGCAGCCCGGCCACCAGGTTCACCGGTTTGACGCTGTGCAGCGATCCGTCGGCCTTGCCCTTGCCACGGGGCGTGCGTAACGCGTCGAAAATCAAAGCTTGGGTCATGACGTCCTCGAACCTGTGCGGTGAGTGAAATTCGTGCTGTCACTGTTGTCTTCGCAGGCCATGGATTCAATGACCACAGCGCTCAATGACGTTGACGCGCACGCTCAGACGGACGGTCATCCGTGTCTTGGTTAACCGGTTCAGGTGCGCGAGCTGTCTAGCAAACGGGCGGCAAAGAAGCTGGCAATTGGCCTCATGCCTTTTTAATCGCGACAGGTAGCAAATACATACGAAATGGATCTAAGCCAAGCGTGACGCGGGCCCTAAGGTGAAGATGTACGTCGTTGTCGTCGGGTTTTGCCGAGACAGGCGTTCGCTACAGGAAGTGCAGCGCTTGCCGTCATGGATATGCAGGCAGGCATCAGGAAATAACAAAAAAGGCGGTCAAGCCATGTTCAAACAACCGAAAGTACGGCAAGCAGGGCTCATTCTTTTCGCCACGACGCTGTTGTTGATTCTACCGAACCTGACCAAGGTCATCGGCTGATTCAAGCGGCAGGTATTGTTTATCGCCACTGAAAATGTGACTGGCCCGCTACCCGGGCCAGCGTGGCTGTGCCAACCTTTGCGCACTTCCACGACACGGACG
Source organism: Pseudomonas sp. GM25 (assembly GCF_000282255.1). Taxonomy (NCBI): domain Bacteria; kingdom Pseudomonadati; phylum Pseudomonadota; class Gammaproteobacteria; order Pseudomonadales; family Pseudomonadaceae; genus Pseudomonas; species Pseudomonas sp. GM25. Next base: position 8,443 of record NZ_AKJQ01000079.1, read on the forward strand.
GCGATCACTTGAAAACGCTCATTCTGTTCGGGGCCATGCTGCTGAGCATGCCCCTGTCTGCCGCGCAGCTGAACCTGGAGCTGGGCGCGAACAGCCGCACCTGGCAGACCGAGGAATTGCTCAAACATCCTCAGGTACAAACCCTCACGGTCAAGAATGATGTGTCCTACAAGAAGGACATGACTTATCGCGCCGTGCCGATGGCCGCGCTGCTGACCGGCATCAAACCGGACGATCACCTGCAAGCGGTAGCGCTGGACGGCTTTGCCGCAGAGCTGTCCGCCGCACCGCTACTGAACAACAAGGGTTCACGCGCCTGGCTCGCCATCGAAGATCCGGCGCAGCCCTGGCCGCCGCTGTCGGAAGGCAAGCACAGCGCCGGGCCGTTCTATCTGGTGTGGACCGATCCGCAGGCCGGCAATATCAGCCCGGAACAATGGCCATTCGAAGTGGCGAGCATCAAGCGCATGGCGCCGGTGGCCGAGCGCTTCCCTGCCCTGCTGCCGGATCCTGCGTTGAAGGCCGATGACCCGGTGAATCAGGGGTTTGCGCTGTTCCAGAAGAACTGCCTGGCGTGCCATCGCCTGAATGGCGCGGGGGATGCTCAGTTCGGGCCGGATCTGAATATTCCGTACAATCCGACCGAATACTTCGGCGCGGATTTTCTCAAGCGCTATATCCGCGATCCGCAGAGTCTGCGTCAGTGGCCGCAGGCGAAGATGCCGGGGTTTTCCGCCGAAGTGTTGCCTGATGCGGATCTGCAGAAACTGATCGGGTATTTGCAGCACATGGCCGGGCGCAAGGTTGCGCCCGCCAAGTAAGCCAACTACGCCGCTTACTGCTGTTGCACCGAGATGATTGGCGCTGGTGTCGGCGACACCAGCACTTTCGCGTGCATCTGCTCTGAACCACCGCCCCGGCGCATGCCGCGCACCGGGCAGGCATCGAGGTAATCCAGACCCACCGCCAGTTTCAGGTGCCGCTCCGGCCGCGCCAGTTCATTGGTCACGTCAAAGCTGTACCACGCGTCATCGATCCAGGCTTCGGCCCAGGCGTGACTGGCCAGATGCTCGCAATCCTCGCTGTACAGATAACCCGACACATACCGCGACGGCACACCGAGGCTGCGCGCACAGGCCAGAAACGCGTGGGCATGATCCTGGCAAACACCCGCCCGCCCGGCAAACGCCTCGGCGGCACTGGTATCGACTTCGGTGGCGCCCGGTTTGTAGGTCATGTGCTGGTTAAGCCCATGCATCAGGTCGATCAGTGCATTGCGGTCCCGGCGCTGTTTGCAGGACTTCTCGGCAAACGCCCGCAGCGCCTCGTCAGCCTCGGTCAGCCGGGTGAAACGCAGGAACGGCAGCGCCGACTGACTCTCGTGCTCCGCCTCGCGCAACTCGTCGATATCGACCTGCCCCCGGGCGCCGATGATGATCGCTTCGTGGGGCTCGTCCATGGTCAGCACATGCAGGATGTTGCCGAACGGATCGAGCTGGGCGCGCACCGGGCGCGGCAGGTCGAGCTGCCAGCTCAGCACATGCTGACGCTCGCTGTCGTGGGGTGTCAGGCGCAGGTACTGGATGCTCGCGCGCACCTGATCTTCGTAGTGATAGGTGGTCTCGTGGCTGATGGAAAGTCTCATGCGGCCTCCAGGTAGGAACTGTGAATGGCGTTACCCAACTGGCGCACCAGCGGGATGAACTCGGTGAGCCAGGCGTGCAGCCCTTCCTCGAGAATTTCTTGAATGCCGGTGTAGCGCAGACGCGCGTCCATTTCCGCCGCCAGTCGTTGTGCAGGGCGACCGTTGGCCCCCGGCAGTTGCGCCAGAATCTGGTCAATCTCCTCGGTGCACGCCCGCAGCGAACGCGGCACGTCGGCCCGCAGCAACAGCAACTCGGCCACATGCCGGGCGCCGGGCGCATCGCGATAGATCTCGGTGTAGGCCTCGAACGATGACAGCGCCCGCAACAGCGCACTCCACTGGTAATAGGCGTGAGCGGTGCCGTCGCTGACCGCTTCGGCCTGATCGCCGGCCATCTCGTAACGAGCATCGAGCAGGCGCAAGGTGTTGTCCGCCCGCTCGATGAACGTACCCAGGCGAATGAAACGAAACGCGTCGTTGCGCATGATGGTGCCGTAGGACGCGCCCCGAAACAGGTGCGAACGCTCCTTGATCCACTCGCAGAAGCGACTCATGCCATAACGGCTGAGGCCCTGGTTGGCGATCCCGCGAATCTCCAGCCAGGTGGCGTTGATGTTCTCCCACATGTCAGCGGTGATTCGTCCTCGCACCGCATGGGCGCTGGCCCGTGCCGCACCTAGGCAGCTGTAGATGCTCGCCGGGTTGGCCGCGTCGAGGGCGAAGAAGTGCAGCAAGCGCTCGGCATGCAGCTCGCCGTGACGTTCCAGGTAATCGTCCAGCGTGCCGGTGATCAGCAACGGCATCGCCAGTTCATGCAGACCGTCGCCACGGCCGTCCTGCGGCATCAGCGACAGCGAATAGCTGACATCGAGCATCCGTGCGAGGTTTTCCGCCCGCTCCAGGTAACGCGACATCCAGTACAGATCCGAGGCAGTTCTACTTAACATGGCAGGCTTCCTTCAATCCTCGACCACCCAGGTGTCCTTGGTTCCGCCGCCCTGGGATGAATTCACCACCAGAGAGCCTTCACGCAGGGCGACACGGGTCAAACCGCCGGGCACGACCCGGGTTTCGCGACCGGACAATACGAACGGGCGCAGGTCGATATGGCGCGGCGCAATGCCGTTTTCGACAAAGGTCGGACAGGTCGACAGCGACAGCGTCGGTTGCGCGATGTACGCGTGGGGCTTGGCCTTGATCCGCTCGCGGAACGCATCGATTTCCGCGGTCGTCGCCGCCGGCCCCACGAGCATTCCGTAACCGCCGGAGCCCTGGGTTTCCTTGACCACCAGATCCGGAAGATTGGCCAGGACATGGGAAAGTTCAGACGGATTGCGGCATTGCCAGGTCGGCACGTTCTTCAGGATCGGCTCTTCGTCGAGGTAGAAACGGATCATCTCGGTAACGAACGGATACACCGATTTATCGTCCGCGACGCCGGTGCCGATGGCATTGGCCAGCACCACGTTGCCGGAGCGATACGACGACAACAGCCCCGGCACACCGAGCATCGAATCCGGGCGGAAGGCCAGCGGATCGAGGAACGCATCGTCGAGGCGGCGGTAGATCACGTCCACCGCTTTCGGGCCGTCGGTGGTGCGCATGAAGACTTTGTCGTCGCGCACGAACAGATCGGCGCCTTCAACCAGTTCCACGCCCATTTCCCGGGCGAGAAACGCATGCTCGAAAAACGCGCTGTTGAACCGTCCCGGTGTCAGCACCACCACACTCGGGTCGTCGATCGGGCTAGAGCTTTTCAGGGTGTCGAGCAGCAGGTTCGGGTAATGGTCGATCGGGGCAATGCGCTGGGCCGCGAACAGTTCGGGGAACAGGCGCATCATCATCTTGCGGTCTTCGAGCATGTAGCTCACGCCGCTCGGCGTGCGCAGGTTGTCCTCGAGCACGTAATACGTGCCGTCGCCGTCGCGCACCAAATCGACGCCAGAGATGTGCGAATAGATACCGCGGTGCAGATCCAGCCCCTGCATCGCCAACTGGTACTGCTCGTTGGCCAGCACCTGTTCGGCGGGAATGATCCCGGCCTTGATGATGCGTTGCTCGTGGTAAAGGTCGGCGAGGAACATGTTCAACGCCTTGACCCGCTGAATGCAGCCGCGCTCGACGATCCGCCACTCGCTGGCGGGAATGCTGCGCGGAATGGTGTCGAAGGGAATCAGGCGTTCTGTCCCTTGCTCGTCCCCGTAGAGCGTGAAAGTGATCCCGGCACGATGGAACAGCAGATCGGCCTCGCGTCGCCGCTGGGCCAGCAGTTCATCAGGCGTATCGGCCAGCCAGCGGGCAAACTCCCGGTAATGCGGGCGAACCTGGCCGCCGGCATCGTACATTTCATCAAAATAGGTGCGGATCATGCCGTACTCCTTGTCACCCCGGACATACAGGCCTTCGCAAGGCCCGTGCCATCGGCATAAACGCTTTGATTTCAATCGGTTGGATATTCACGCCACACACACCGCACCATTCCTGTGCGGCAAATGCCCCAACCTGATCGCCCCCGCTTCATTGCGACGCAGTCCCGTCGCCTATCACCAGCATAGTCAGAGTTGATTTCACTGCCCGGTGCCGGCTGCGGATAATCCGCGCATCTGCTGCAAAAACGTCGCTGACGAAGTACGCAGCCTCACTGATCCGGCTTGCCTCGGCAGCCCTCCCGGCCGTAACCCTGACCGGTTTCCTCTCCTTCCGGTCTTCCCTTTCAGCCACCTTTTCAGGTGGCTTTTTTTTGCGCCGGTTTCTTGTTTCAGGGTTTTGCCATGCGCTTTCGGGGCGGCAGAAACGACAACGGCCGACCCGAAGGTCAGCCGTAGCTCGACATGTTGCGAGAGTGATCAGTTCAAACGGTGCCGGTTGCGGATCTCCTGTTTCACGCCCCAGCCTTCGATGATGCCGCCCAAGGGCTCGACCACCGCCGAAAAACCCTGCTCGAAATCGCCAATGTCGTCGTAGGTTGCGTACATCACCTTGCTCAATTCCAGAGACCAGGCGCCGTCGTCGCGCGCACTGACCTGGGCATTGATGGATTCACCGCGAAATTTGCCTGCCGCCCTGCGCGCCCGCTCCTCGTCCGGGAAAATGGCGTAGAACTCGATGGGATGGAATCGGGAAAAATCGAAACCGCCTTCTTTCATGCGGCGCAGCACGCTGCTGCTGATGTCTTCTTGATAGGCTGTGCTCATGAATCGTCCCCCTCGCATAGATGGATAGACTTTCCGTATTCCCTGCACTGGCCCAACGGGCCCGGGTGCTTACGGCAACCGCGTTGCCGGCGGGAAACAAGCATGTAGCTGACAAGACCAGACCTTAGCGATCCGTTCGCTGATCTCGCTTGCAGAGTAGCCCCAAGATAGAGCCGCTGCCAAGGCCTGGTACATGAAGAAAATGAAGATTCAGATTGGGGTGATGCTGCGGATTTCGATGCTGTTCTGGGTTTTCAGGCTTTTCACGCCGGCATCGGCGGTGCGCCCTTCCAGATCGTTCAGGTCAAGCTCGGCGGCGACTGGCAGGAGTCGTTCCTTGATGAGGCGGGCTGCCCGTTCATGGCTGGGGCATTCCTCGCACTCGAAGACTTCGTCGATCGTTTCACCATGATCGTCCACGAAAGTGACTTTCCACTTTGACATCGGAGCCTCCTCGATCAAACCCGCAAATGGGCTTACACCTATCTCGACTTTTGTCAGGATTGATCGTTCAAAAGGTTTACACCGATGCAACATGAAAAAAGCCGAGGCCGGTGTGTTTTCACACACCGGCCTCGGCTTTTTCTGACCCGCGAACGATCAGTCGTTACTTGGCTTGTTCACCGCTTGCAGCACGTATTGCGGCAAGGCGAAGGCGCCGATGTGGATTTCCGGGTTGTAGTAGCGGGTGACGATGCCGCTGCCGATGAAGCGCTGTTGCAGGACTTCGCGGCTCAGCTTGCGGTAGGCCGGGTTGGTCGAGCCCCAGGCGAAGGTCATCGAACCGCCGATGTAGGTCGGTACTGCCGCCTGATAGAAGTGCCAGTCCGGGAACAGGCTGCGCAGGCGACCGGCAGTGGTTTTCACTTCTTCGATCTGCATGAACGGCGTGCCGTTCTGGGTCACGAGGATGCCGCCCTCGTTCAGGCAGCGGTGGCAGGCCTGGTAGAAGTTTTCCGAGAACAGCACTTCGCCCGGGCCAATCGGGTCGGTGGAGTCGGAAATGATCACGTCGAACTTTTCAGTGGTGGTCGCGACGAAACGCATGCCGTCGTCGATCACCAGGTTCAGGCGTGGATCGTCGTAGGCGCCCTTGGAGTGGTTCGGCAGGAATTCCTTGCACATGTCGACCACGGTGCCGTCGATCTCGACCATGGTGATGTGCTCGACGCTGGCGTGTTTGGTCACTTCGCGCAGCATGCCGCCGTCGCCGCCGCCGATGATCAGCACGCGCTTGGCGGTGCCGTGGGCGAGGATCGGCACGTGGGTGAGCATTTCGTGGTAAATGAATTCATCGGCTTCGGTGGTCTGGATCACGCCGTCCAGCGCCATCACCCGGCCCATGCGCGGGTTCTGGAAAATCACCAGGTGCTGGTGTTCGGTGCGCACTTCGTGCAGCAGTTTTTCCATGCGAAAACGCTGGCCGTAGCCTTCGTAGAGGGTTTCCAGGTATTCGCTGGTCTTGGTGACGGTCATGGTGAAGTGCTCCGATGAATGCGCGGGCGCCAATCGTCAGGTTCGATTGCCCGGGAAAGGCGCGCATTCTACGTTGCCGAAGATGACAGGTCGAACCTCAGTTCATCGGCCCGACCCGATCAGGCTGCGAACGGTCAGATCCGCACATTGCCCCGCGGCCCGGCAATCGCCCAGATGATCAGGCCCAGCACCGGCAGGAGGATGATCAGTAGCACCCAGAGGATTTTCATCCCGGTCTCGGCGCCGCTTTTCAGCACATTGATGATCGCCCAGATGTCGAGCGCAAGAATGATCAGGCCGACCAGGCCGTTGAACGTGGAACCCATGGTGTCGCTCCAGAATAGTGGCATGCACTTTTAGGATAGACGGTCGCGCACAGGGTTCCCTTTTATTGCGTTCAGACGTGAACGGCGACCTTCAGGGCTTCCAGCGACGGCGCGGCGGCAATGCCGGCTTCGGCGCACAGTTCCAGCACGCGCGGTACGTCGTTGCCGTAGACCAGCACTACTTGCAGCTCGTCGTCGAGCAGTTGGCTGAAGTTCATCAGGGTGTAACCGCCGTTTTCCTTGTTCAGGCTGCTCATCTGCACCTGGATGCGGTTGAGCGCAGTCAGCGCCTCGGTCTTGGCCAGTTGCTTGGGCTTGAGGTTGAACTCGACGCCCGGGCCGAACGAGGCAACGATCTGCGCGAACAGGTCAGCGTAGGTGTCAGCCTGGAACAGCACGGTCTCTGGCAGGCTGCCGACCACGACCCACTCGCCCAGCGGAATCGGGAAAGTGTCGTCGTAGTTGATGTCCGGGTTGGCGGTCAGAAAAGCGTCGGCATCGGCGTAGGCCTGTGCCGCTTCGTCAGCGACCTTCAGGATCTCGTCTTCGCCCATGCAGCCGGAGCTGATTTTGCTGATGAGTTCGGCGAGTGCGGCTTTCATGGGGGCGGATCCTGTGGCGAAGGGAATTTTGAGGGCGCGAAGGATAGCGCATTCTCGCCTTCGCCACAGAGCGGGTTCCGGCCAGCGGCTTCAGCCCAGCAGTTTTTCCAGCTGCGCAGTAGTGTCGACAGCGCCCATGGTGCGGGCCGCGTCCAGCGCGGTGATGCCGTTGGCATCCTTGGCTTTCGGATCGGCGCCCTGGTCGATCAGGAAGTCGACGATTTCAACGCGGTTGAACATCGCCGCCATCATCAACGCCGTGCGGCCGTCGAAGGAGGCGCCTTCGATCTGCGCCCCGCCAGCAACCAACGCCTTGACCACCGCCAGATCACCTTTGAACGCGGCGCCGGCAATCGGGCTCTGGCCGTTACCGTTGCGTTGTTCCGGATCGGCCTTGTGCTTGAGCAGCACTTGCACCGCGTCCACATGCCCGTAGTAACTGGCGAGCATCAGCAGGGTGTCGCCCTTGCTGTTGGTCAGGTTCACCGGCAGACCGGCAGTGATCAGGCGATCCAGCATCACCGCATCACCCTCGCGCGCCTTGTTGAATACCTGCTCGGTGAATTCGGCAGCTTCTTCGGAGGTCATCTGGCGGCTTTGGTCGGACATGGGGGCAACTCCACTTTCGGTCAATCGGAAAGCCGATAGTTTCCCGAGCGCGGCGATAGCTGTCATCCCCTTTTTTCAAAGACTGCCGATAGCCAATATCAATAACGGAACTTGCCTGCCCGGATGTCCGCAAGGATTTCATCCGTCACCTGCACGTAGGTTTCGGTCCCCGGCAGCCAGGCGTAAATCGGATCATCCCCCGTCAGGCCGGGATCGAAACCTTCGTTTTTCAGGCGGGTTTTCTGGTATTTGAAGGTGCCGGTGGTTTCCATCTTCACCTTGACCCGCAAGAACAGCGGCACCGCGTAGGCCGGCATGCGCTGGCGGGCGAAGGCCAGCAGCTCGGCGAAATCCAGGGTCGCCAGGGACTCGGCCGGGGTGATCGCCGCCATCCCGGCGCGGCCATTGGTGTTGGGGATTTCCACGCCATAGGCCACCGCTTCGGAAATATGCGGATGCTGCAGTAGCAGGTTCTCGACCTCGGTGGTCGAGACGTTCTCGCCCTTCCAGCGATAGGTGTCGCCGAGGCGATCCACAAACTGCGCGTGACCGAAACCGATGTTGCGCAGCAGATCGCCGGTATTGAAGAAGCGGTCGCCCTTGGTGAACACGTCCTGCAGCACAACCTTGGCGGTTTTCTGTGGGTCGGTGTAGCCATCCAGCGGTGCCTTGTCGTCGATCCGCGCCAGCAACAGGCCTCGCTCGCCCCGGCCGACCTTGCGCATGAACCCGTCAGCGCCGCGAATCGGTTCGCCGCTGTCCTGGTCGTAGGCGACCAGTTCCCAGGCCATCAGCGAGAAGCCGATGGTGTTGTCGAAATTGAGGATGTTGGTGAAGCCGATATTGCCGTCGCTGGCGGCGTAAAGCTCACAGATGTGATCCACGCCGAAGCGGGTCTTGAACTCGGCCCACGCGCCGGGCCGCAGGCCGTTGCCGATCATCTTGCGCACATCGTGACGGCTATCGTCGGCGCTGAGCGGCTGATCCACCAGATACCGGCACAGCTCGCCGACGTAACCAATGGTGGTTGCGCGGTAGCGGCGCACGTCGCTCCAGAACTGCCGGGCGCTGAACTTGCGGCGAATCGCGAAACCCGACGCACCATTGACCGCCGAACCCCAGCACACGCAAAGCCCGGTGGCGTGGTACAGCGGCAAGGTGCAATAAACGATGTCGTCCGGGCGCATGTCGAGGGCGATCATGCCGAAGCTCGCCGAACTGCGCATCCAGCGGCCGTGCTTGAACACCCCGGCCTTGGGCAAACCGGTGGTGCCGGAGGTGTAGATATAAAAACAGGGATCGTCGAAGAAAATCTGCCGGCTACTGGCCGGGTTGTCGCCAGAGGCATCGGCACTGGCGCTGATCAGGTTGATATAACCCTCGGGCGCGATGCCCGGATGGCTGAAGGTATCCTGATCGGCGACGAACCATGCGCGCGCTGCCGGGATCGACACTTGCTCGCGTACCGCCGCAAATGCCGGCAGCAATTCTTCACCGACGACAATCGCCGCCGGCGTCACCAGATTGATGCTGTGAATCAGCGTATCGCGGGTCTGCGAGGTATTGAGCAGCGCGCTGACCGCGCCGACTTTGGCCAGCGCCAGAATCGTCACCAGCAGTTCCGGGCGGTTCTCGATGAACACCGCCACCACATCGCCCTTGCCGATGCCCTGCCCGATCAAATAATAGGCGATGCGGTTGGCCCACTGGTTGACCTGTGAATAACTCAGCACCACCTCGCCCGACAGCAGCGCGGGGCCTTCGGGGTTGCGCAGGGTCGCTTGCTCGAATGTCCAGCCCAGGCCACAGGTTTGGGTCGGATCCTTGACGTTGGCCACCTTCATGCCTTTCACCACCCGGGGGATGGCTTTGGCAATCATCGGCAGTTTGCGGAGCATCATGCCCCAGGTAATCGTGTCGCTCGGCGCGTGGCGCATGGCAGCTCCCGTTCGACCTTGACGTGCAGGCCGGTTTTTTATTGTCGGGCAATCGGGTGAGGCAACCAGCGCTTCTCGAGCGAGGGTCGAGGCCGAAAATACGTCAGGGCTTCGCGGGCTGTACACGCGGTTTTTGCAATGTTTTGTATCCGCCAGCGCTACAAGGCGAAGCGGGATTACGGCCGGCTGAAATGGTTCCATCGGATCGACAACGATCCCGCAAAATGCAGGATGCACGATGGCCATTCATGCAGATTGCACGACGATGGGAATTAGACAATTTTATAAGCTATTGATTTATAACGATTTTTAAAAAAATAAATACTGGCACAATCGCTGCAACTCCCTACGCATGCTTGCCATTCAAGTGCATACGGAGCTGAAAGACATGAGCCTGATCCAAGAAAAATTTACCTCCCTGTTCTCCAACTTCAATGTCACCACTGCGCCACGTCCCGATGGCGGGATTCTGCTGACGCTGAAGAGTGCCGACGGCAAAGTGTTCAAACGTGCGCTGACCTATCAGCAACTGCATGCCGGCGATCAACTGTCGTGGGCGATCAGCGCAATCCGTCGTGATCTGGCGGAACAGGCCAGCGAGCTACCGCAGATCGGCATGCTGCAAAGCCAGCAGCGTTTTGCCCTGCCGACCTATCACTCGATGTAATTCGAACACCGTATAAACAGACAGGCCGTGGAGCTTTCGCTTCACGGCCTGTTTTTTTGCGCTTCGATTGGGTGAACTCAGAACGCTTCCGGTTCGATCCCGGTGAAACTGTCCACGGTTACATGCCCTGCCAACTCCCCGCCTTCACGGGCCAGCCCGCAGGTTTGCAGGCCGGCGGCCTGGGCGGCATCGAGCTCTTGCACGATGTCGGACAGGAACAGGATTTCCTGCGGATCCACTCCGATGGACTGCTGAATATTGCTGTACGACTGCGCTTCGCGCTTCGGTCCTGAAGTGGTATCGAAATAACCGCTGAACAGCGGCGTCAGATCCCCGGCTTCCGAGCAGCCGAAAATCAGCTTCTGCGCCTGAATCGAACCGGACGAATACACAAACAGCTGATACCCGGCCTGATGCCAGCGCTGGAGCGCTTCAACGGCGTCCGGGTAAACATGGCCTTTCAACTGACCGGCCTGATAACCCTGCTCCCAGACCATGCCTTGCAACGCTTTCAGCGGCGTGGCTTTGCGATCTTCGGCGATCCAGGCCAGCAGAATTTCCACGACCCGCTCGACGTCAGCCTGCGGTTCGTTGCTGTCGCGGCGCACGGCGTCCAGTTGCTCGGCAACGTCGGCACGCTGGGCGTTCTGGCGAACGAAGTCCGGCAGGTGTTTGGCGGCATACGGAAACAGCACGTCGAACACAAAACTCACCGCGCTGGTGGTGCCTTCGATGTCGGTGAGAATGACCTTGATCGACATCGGCTCAGTCCTCCAGACGCGGGAAGCGGCCGGCGATGTCTTCGCCGGTGAAGTTGGCGACCCAGCCTTCAGGGTTGTTGAACAGGCGGATCGCCACGAAATGCGGGTTCTCGCCCATGTCGAACCAGTGCTTGGTGCCGGCTGGCACCGAAATCAGGTCGTTCTTTTCGCACAGCACGGCGTAGACGTAATCGTCGATGTGCAGGGTAAACAGGCCACGACCGGCGACGAAGAAACGCACTTCGTCTTCGCCATGCCGATGTTCTTCGAGGAACTTGGCGCGGAATTCGGCTTTTTGCGGGTGATCGCTGTTGAGGCTGATCACGTCGACCGTGATGTAACCGCGCTCGGTCATCAGTTTGTCGATCTGCTCTTTATAGGCACCGATCACTTCTTCCTGGCTGGCGCCGGGCTGGATCTTTGCGGCGGCTTGCCAGCGGTCGAAGCGCACCCCCTGCTCGGCCAGGGTCGAGGCGATGTCTTCGAAATGGGTCAGCACCTTGTTCGGAATTTCGGGGCTGGAAACGTGATAGACGGACAGGCTGCTCATGGGGCATTCCTCGGTATCGGCCTTGCCGTCCGGTTCTTCGAGACCGGTCGGGCACTGCATTCATCAGGCAAATAGGCTGGTTCTGGTGAAGTCAGCCTTGGCGGTTCATGACGCTGCGGGTCTTCAACTCGCATTCAAACAGAAATTCAAAGGCCTCGATCTGGCGCAGCGCATCGCTCATCTGCGCACCCCAGGTGTAGAGGCCGTGGCCGCGAATCAGATAGCCGACGCAATCGGGATGGGCGTCGAGCCAAGGCTGCACCTTGGCGGCGAGGCGCGCAATGTCCTGATCGTTGTCGAAGATCGGCACCCGCACCCGGGACTCGTGGGTCGAGATGCCGCTGAAGGCTTTTTGCAGTTCGTAGTCTTCGAACTCGATGAAGTCTTGCGGCGTCAGGCGCGACAGCACCGTGGCGTTCACAGAGTGGGTGTGCAACACGGCGCCGATTTCCGGACGCCAGCTGTAGAGCTGGGTGTGCAGCAGGGTTTCGGCGGACGGTTTTTTGCCGGGCTCAAGACTGTTGCCGGACAGGTCGGTGGCGAGCACGTCGTCCAGGCCCAACTGGCCCTTGTGCTTGCCGGACACGGTCAACAGCGCTTCGCTCGGCGACAGGCGCGTCGAGTAATTGCTGCTGGTGGCCGGCGACCAGCCGCGACCATAAAGAAAACGCCCGGCGTCGACAATTTGCTGGGCAAGCTGTTCACGGGTAAGGCTCATGGCCTGTCCTCTTGCATTCGAATGGCAATGATAACGGCAGCGGCGAGCGCTGCGAGACTGGCAATACTAAAGGTCAATGTCGCGCCGAGGGCATTCCAGCTGTAACCGGAATACAACGCGCCGAGCGCACCGCCGGTACCGGCCAGCGCTGCATACAACGCCTGGCCCTGCCCTTGCTGACGCGCGCCGAAGCTACGTTGCACGAACGCGATGGCAGCCGCATGAAAGCTGCCGAACGTCGCCGCGTGCAGCACCTGGGCAAACAACAGGACCCACAGGAACTCGGCGAACGAACCTAGCAGCAACCAACGCAGCGCCGCCAGCAGAAAACTCGCCATCAGCACCCGCCGCAGGGAAAAACGCGCGAGGATCCGGCTCATGGCCATGAACATCAGCACTTCCGCCACCACGCCGACCGCCCAGAGCATGCCGATCACGCCACGGCTGTAGCCCAGTCGTTCGAGGTGCAGGGTCAAAAACGTGTAATAAGGCCCGTGGCTCATCTGCATCAACGCCACGCAACCGTAGAACGCCAGCACCCCGGGATTGCGCAACTGCTTGAGAAAACCTTCCCCTGTCGACCGGTTGCCCTGAGGCGGCTGAGCGTTTGGCACCCACAGACTGCTGAGGACGATGCCGGCCATGATCAACACCAGCGCCGCCGGATAGATGTCGAGGCTGAGCCACTCGAACAGCCGACCGAGAGCAACCACGGTGATGATGAAACCGATCGAGCCCCAGAGGCGGATCTGACTGTAGCGGGAGGTCTGGCCCTGCAAATGCGCCAATGTGATGACTTCAAACTGCGGCAACACCGCGTGCCAGAAGAACGCGTGCAACGCCATGACCATCGCCAGCCAGGCGTAGGTCTTGCTGACGAAAATCAGCGAGAACGTCAGCAGCGTACACACCGCGCCAAAGCGCACGATGGCCAAGCGTCTGCCGGTGTAATCGCCGAGCCAGCCCCAGATGTTCGGCGCCACGCAGCGCATCAGCATCGGGATCGCCACTAGCTCGCCGATGCGCGCCGCACTGAATCCGAGGTGATCGAAGTACAGCGCCAGAAACGGCGCCGTCGAACCGAGCAAGGCGAAATAGAACAGATAGAAACTGGACAGCCGCCAGTACGGGAGCGCCGCCACGGTCAGACCGCGGCGGCTTTGAGATCACCCATCAAAGCTGACCCAGCACCGGGGTGCTCACGCGCACATCGGCGTTCTGGCCACGGTGACGCAGCAGGTGATCCATCAGCACGATGGCCATCATCGCCTCGGCAATCGGCGTGGCGCGGATGCCGACGCACGGATCGTGACGACCCTTGGTGATCACGTCGACCGGGTTACCGTCGATGTCGATCGAACGCCCCGGGGTGGTGATGCTCGAGGTCGGCTTCAACGCCAGGTGCGCGACGATCGGCTGACCCGAGGAGATCCCGCCGAGGATGCCGCCAGCGTTGTTGCTGAGGAAGCCTTCCGGGGTCATTTCATCGCGGTGTTCGGTGCCACGCTGGGCGACGCAGGCGAAACCGGCGCCGATTTCCACGCCTTTGACCGCGTTGATGCTCATCAGCGCATGGGCCAGTTCGGCGTCGAGACGGTCGAAGATCGGCTCGCCCAGGCCCGGCATCACGCCTTCGGCAACCACGGTGATCTTCGCCCCGACGGAGTCCTGATCGCGGCGCAGTTGGTCCATGTAGGCTTCCAGCTCCGGCACCTTGTCCGGGTCCGGGCTGAAGAAGGCGTTCTGCTCGACCGATTCCCAGGTCTTGAACGGGATTTCGATCGGGCCGAGCTGGCTCATGTAGCCGCGAATGACGATGCCTTGGCTGGCCAGGTATTTCTTGGCGATGGCGCCGGCCGCGACGCGCATGGCGGTTTCCCGCGCGGAGCTGCGACCGCCGCCGCGATAATCGCGCTCGCCGTATTTGTGGTGGTAGGTGTAGTCGGCGTGGGCCGGGCGGAACAGGTCCTTGATCGCCGAGTAGTCCTTGGACTTCTGGTCGGTGTTGCGGATCAGCAGGCCGATGGAGCAGCCGGTGGTGCGACCTTCAAACACGCCGGAAAGGATTTCGACTTCGTCGGCTTCCTGGCGCTGGGTGGTGTGGCGGCTGGTGCCCGGCTTGCGACGGTCGAGATCGCGTTGCAGGTCCTCAAGGGAAATCTCCAGGCCCGGCGGGCAGCCGTCGACAATGGCGACCAACGCCGGACCATGGCTTTCGCCCGCGGTGGTGACAGTGAACAGCTTGCCGTAGGTATTGCCGGACATGCAGGACGCTCCGTGAAATCGAACCCAAATTCGTGATGCGCGCCAGTATACGCAGGCTAACCGAGTAGTTCATCCTCGAACCTTAGCGGTGTGGGTGAGTCCAACCGGCACCTTGGCAAATGATGGCGTGATGATGCTGCGAGTTTTGATCTTGAGCCTTTCCCTGTTTACCGGCTTTGTCCAGGCAACTGTCCTGCAACGACCGGTCACGTTGACGACTGACAACGGCGAACTTTTCGGCTCGCTGTTGCTGCCGAAATCCGACAACCCCGTGCCGGTTGTCCTGATCCTTTCTGGCTCGGGTCCTACCGATCGTGACGGAAACAACCCCGACGGCGGGCGCAATGACAGCCTCAAGCGACTGGCCTGGGTGCTGGCCAAACACAATGTCGCCAGCGTGCGTTTCGACAAGCGCGGCGTGGCGGCCAGCCTTGCGGCAACCCCGGACGAGCGAAACCTGTCGGTGGAAGCCTATGTGGCGGACGCCGTGGCCTGGGGTCAGAAGCTTAAAGCCGATCCGCGCTTCGGCCCGTTGATCCTGCTCGGCCACAGCGAAGGCGCGCTGATTGCCAGCCTCGCGGCGCCAAAGGTCGACGCGGCGGCGGTCATCTCGCTTTCCGGCACGGCCCGACCGATTGATCAGGTGCTGCGCCGGCAACTGGCCCGCAGCCTCCCTCCCCCGTTGATGCTGCGCAGCAATGAACTGCTCGACAGCCTCAAGGCCGGGCATACCGACGACAATGTGCCGGCGCCGTTGCAGGTGATTTTCCGTCCGAGCGTGCAGCCGTATCTGATTTCGCTGTTCCGTCAGGATCCGGCGGCGGCTTTCGCTCAACTGAAAATGCCGGCGCTGATCGTGCAAGGCAGCAACGACATTCAGGTCCAGGTCGATGATGCGAAATTGCTCAAGGCTGCCAAACCGGACGCGGAGCTGGCGCTGATCGAAGGCATGAACCACGTGTTGCGCATCGTACCCAACGACGTGAAGCGGCAACTGGCCTCCTACAAGGACCCGAATTTGCCGCTGGCGGCAGAACTGGGGACACGCGTCCTTGAATTTATTGACGGACTTCGCACCCGTTGAGCTCTTTTACCCTCTAGTCCTATGGAAAACGGCCGATAAGCCTTTGTCGCCAGCGTACTGGCTGGCGGCAAGCAGCTTGGACAGGATCTCGCCGTTATGACTGATACCCAGACTTCACCCGACACCACCGCTGAAAAAGACGCACCGCCAGCGGTCGAGCTGCCATGGGCGGATGTCCACGTCGAGCACCACAAGATGCTCCGCCTGGCGCCGTTGCAGACCGACCGCAACACCGGCGGACGGCCGCTACGCTTCGTTGAGTTCGGTTACGCCGAGCGCAACGGCAAAGAACACAGCCTGATGCGCATGGCAATCAAGTTGCCCGCTCAGCGCGTGCGTAAAGAGCAGAATCATCTGGACGTGTGGGTCGACCACACGACCAAACGCGTTCATTTCGGCCCGGACAGCGGTTTGCAGATCGAACCGATGAACCGTGGCATCGGCCGTTTCATGGCCGCCCAGGGCATCAACTGGGCGAAAAAACGCTGGCCCACCTACACCGTCGACGGCATGGACTTGAACAACAAGGACGCGCTGAACGAAGACACTCGCCTGCGCCGCGATCATTTTCTGCGAGTGCATGGCTTTGACGTGGTTTACGCCGACGCCCAGCATTTGAAGGGCAGCGTCAAGGAAGTGCAGGTCGGTGATTTGCTGGGCGACTGGAACAGCGAAAAGCTGCAGATCGTCGAGATTCTTGAAGCTGCGCAGATGTTGCAGCAGGCCGAGCAGAACCTCGCCGAGCAGGAAGTGAAGCTGAAGAAGCAGGAAGACAAGGTCAGCAAGTTCAAGCGTGAAGACGCCGGTTTGCGTTTCACCATTACTTGCCTGGTGGCGTTTGCGGTGTTTCAGGCCGGGTTGCTGATCTGGATTGCAACGCACCGCTGACTGATCTTTCCCACACTCCGCGTTTGACTCGGATGGGACGCAGAGCGTCCCGGGCTGCATTCCCACGCAGAGCGTGGGAACGATCAGAGCAATTTAGACGCGGGAAGCGAACAGTGCCTGATGGGCGCGGCACTGTTCGGCGGTCAGCATGAACACGCCGTGCCCGCCGCGCTCGAACTCCAGCCAGGCAAAATCGACTTCCGGGTACAGCGCCTCGACGTGCACCTGGCTGTTGCCCACCTCGACAATCAGCAAACCCTTCTCGGTCAGATGATCCGCCGCTTCGGCGAGCATCCGCCGTACCAGGTTCAAACCGTCATCGCCGCAGGCCAGGCCCAGTTCCGGCTCATGCTGGTATTCGTCCGGCATGTCGGCGAAATCTTCCGCATCGACGTAGGGCGGGTTCGACACGATCAGGTCGAAACGTTGACCCGGCAGACCATCAAAACCATCGCCCTGCACGGTGAACACACGCTCATCGACACCATGACGCTCGATGTTCTGGTTCGCCACTTCCAGCGCTTCGAACGACAGATCCGCCAGCACCACTTCGGCATTCTGGAACTCGTAGGCGCATGCGATGCCGATGCAGCCGGAGCCGGTGCACAGGTCGAGAATCCGCGCAGGTTCGTCACCGATCCATGGGGCAAAACGGTTTTCGATCAGCTCGCCAATCGGCGAACGCGGGATCAGCACGCGCTCATCGACGATGAACGACATGCCGCAGAACCAGGCTTCGCCCAGCAGGTAAGCGGTTGGAATGCGTTCTTCGATGCGGCGCTTGAGCAGGCGTTGAAGGTTGACCAGTTCATCGTCTTCCAGCGCGCAATCCAGATAGCTGTCGGCGATTTCCCATGGCAGGTGCAAGGCACCGAGCACTAGCTGCCGGGCTTCGTCCCAGGCATTGTCGGTGCCATGGCCGAAAAACAGATCCTCCCCATGGAAGCGGCTGACGGCCCAACGGATGTGGTCGCGCAGGGTACGAAGTCGGGAAGTGATCACGGGGCAGAACTCCAGAAAAAACGACTGGCGATTCTACCAGCCAAAACGCGCCGCGACGACGCAGGAAAGATTCCGGGGCGGCGGTAGGACGCTTCCGATTTTCCCCTCGGCTATTGAACAGATCGTGTAACTTGACAAGGCTGCAGGCCAGCAACGACGGTGTCTACGATGGTAGCGATTCACAGAACCGCTCAGCCAGAGGACAATGTCGCAAAAGCCCCACCCGAAGGAGCCCCAGAATGTCCGTTCCAAAAACGATGTTTCAACTCAGCGGTCGCGGTTACGCAGCGGCCACGTTGAGCCATGCCACCGTGGTCATCATCGATGCCCAGAAAGAGTACCTCAGCGGCCCGCTGGCCCTGAGCGGCATGGACGCGGCTGTCGCGAACATCAAACAACTGGTTGCCGCCGCCCGCGCAGCCGGCCGGCCGATCGTGCACGTGCGTCACCTCGGCACCGTCGGCGGTCTGTTCGACCCGCAGGGCGAACGCGGCGAGTTCATCCCCGGCCTGGAACCCCAGGGCGATGAAACCATCATCGGCAAACTGCTGCCGAGCGCCTTTCACGGCACCGAACTCTACGATCGCCTGCAAACCATCGGCTCGCTGGACCTGATCGTCTGCGGTTTCATGAGTCACTCCAGCGTCAGCACCACCGTGCGCGCGGCGAAAAACCTGGGTTTCCGCTGCACCCTCGTCGAAGATGCCTGCGCCACCCGCGATCTGCCGTTCAAGGGCCGCGTGCTCAGCGCCGAACAGGTGCAGCAAGCGGAAATGGCGATCATGGCCGACAACTTCGCCACCCTCGCTCTGACCCAGGATCTGATCTGATCGACCGTAAATGAGCGGCTCAGCCCGCCGCTCATCTGCAAAAACCTCGCATTTGCTTCAATTACCCTAGCCTCAGGAACAACCCGGTCAACTCCCGGTCGAAGGGCCGATACCCATTGAGGAAGGTCGGAATGAAGTTATCCGATGGATTTGACGCACGCCGCTTGCGGCCCAAAGGCCAAAGCAACTGGCGATTTCGATTCGGCGCGGCGATCGCGGCCATTCTGGCCACATTCGGCGTGCTGCTGGCGATGGCCGGGGCCGCCAGCCTGCTGGGGCGCCCGCCGGCGCTCGGCGATCTGAATGCAACACCGCTCGGCTCGGCGATCATTCTCGCCGTCGGCCTGCTGTTCCTGTATTTCGGCGTGGCCCTGTGGCGTCGTTGCCGGCGTCGCGCACGGCAATCGCGGGAATTGAACATGTCCCCGCACCTGATGAAAAAACACGATTGATCGACGGCCTGGCTTTTTTGCCGGGCCGTTTTGTGTCTGTTTGGGTAAACTGGCCGCCCTTCGCGGAGGCTGACATGCAAGACGACGATTTTTCCCTGTTCAAAAGTGCGATCCAAGGCGTCAAGCCGATCAAGCACGACCGCGCCGACACCGGCAAACCCAAGGCTGACCGTGACCGGATCGCCAAACTGCGCCAGTCCGCCACCGTGCGCACCGACACCGCTACCGTTGACGGCCTGTCCGATCAGTTCGTCATCGACGTCGGTCCCGAAGACGAGCTGATGTGGGCCCGCGACGGCGTGCAGGAAAGCCAGATGCGCAAGCTCAAGGTCGGGCAGATCCCGTTCGAAGGCAGCCTCGACCTGCACGGCATGAGCGTCGAAAAGGCCCGCGAAACCCTCTGGGCGTTTCTCGCCGAAGCGACCAAATTCGAAATCCGCTGCGTGCGCGTCACCCACGGCAAAGCCGTGCGTCTGGACGGCAAGCGGCCGATGATCAAAAGCCACGTCAACACCTGGCTGCGCCAGCATGCGCAAGTGCTCGGTTTCTGCTCGTGCCAGGCGAAACATGGCGGCGCCGGCGCCGTGTATGTGATGCTCAAACGCACCATGATGGAAGGCCGCGACGAATAATCCCGTCACACCGAACTTGCAGGGTCGTGTCCGCCACCGTACCCTTGCCCTTTGCGAAAATCCCCACAGGTAGTTTCATGTCCCTGGAACAGAATTACACCGCGATTCTCGGCCAACTGGGCGAGGACGTCTCCCGCGAGGGCCTGCTCGACACGCCAAAGCGTGCCGCCAAAGCCATGCAGTACCTCTGCCGCGGTTATGAACAGACGCTCGAAGAGGTCACCAACGGTGCCCTGTTCAGCTCCGACAACAGCGAAATGGTGCTGGTGAAGGACATCGAGCTGTACTCGTTGTGCGAACACCACCTGCTGCCGTTCATCGGCAAGGCCCACGTCGCGTATATCCCGAGCGGCAAAGTGCTGGGCCTGTCGAAGGTCGCGCGGATCGTCGACATGTACGCCCGCCGCCTGCAGATCCAGGAAAACCTCAGCCGCCAGATCGCCGATGCGGTCCAGCAGGTCACCGGCGCGCTGGGCGTGGCCGTGGTGATCGAGGCCAAGCACATGTGCATGATGATGCGCGGTGTGGAGAAACAGAATTCGTCGATGATCACTTCAGTGATGCTCGGTGAATTCCGCGAAAACGCGGCGACGCGCAGCGAGTTTCTCAGCCTGATCAAGTAATGCGTGACAGAAAAAAACCGGCGTTGATCGCCGGTTTTTTTTCGTCCGTGAAAAATCGGGTAAGCTGCGCGCCTTCTTCAATGTCCCTGTGAGGCTTGTAACGTGTTCGTCAAAGCGCTTCGTGTCGGCCTCGGCCAACTGATCATCTTCGTTGATTTCCTGACCCGCCCGGGCAAGAAACAGCGCCCCGCCGCTGCCCAGGCTCAGGTTGACGCCGCCGCGAAGGACCTGACCCTGTATCAGTTCCACGCCTGCCCGTTCTGCGTGAAGACCCGCCGCAGCCTGCGCCGCCTGAACGTTCCGGTGGCCCTGAAGGATGCGAAAAACAACGAGCAGGATCGTCAGACCCTGCTGGAACAGGGTGGCAAGATCAAGGTGCCGTGCCTGCGCATCGAAGAGAACGGCCAGACCACCTGGATGTACGAGTCCAACACGATCATCGAATATCTGAACAAGCGGTTCGCCGCAGTCTGAATCAAAAAAACCGGCCTGATGGCCGGTTTTTTTATGCCGCCTGCGCGGCCTGAGCCTGGCGCACCACTGCCGCCAGACGTTTGAGCCCTTCGTCCAGTCGGGCCGGGTCGATGTGACTGAAGTTCAGGCGCAGATGACCGGGATTGCGATCCGGCTCGGGGAAGAACGGTTCGCCCGGCATGAACGCCACATCGTTGGCCAGCGCGGTGTTCAGCAACGTACGTGTGTCCAGCGGTTGCTTCAGGGTCAGCCAGAAAAACAGCCCGCCCTGCGGCGTGTTCCAGTCCGCCAGATCGGCGAAATGGGTTTCCAGTGCCGCTTGAAAGGCATCGCGGCGCTGCCGGTAGAAGCCGCGCAATTCACTCAAGTGTTGCTGATATTTCTCACTGCCAATCCACTGCAATGCCTGCCACTGGCCGATGCGGTTGGTGTGCAGATCCGCCGACTGCTTGAGCTTGAGTAGATGCGGGAAAAGGTCCGGGCTGGCAATCAGGTAGCCGACGCGCAGGCCCGGCAACAGGGTTTTCGACACGGTGCCGGTGTAGATCCAGCTGGATTTCTTCAGGCGTCCGGCAATCGGCTGAGCGCTGCCGCCATCGAAGGTCAGCTCGCGATAGGGTTCGTCTTCGATCAGGGTCACGCCGAATTCGTCGAGCAATGCCGCGACGGCCTCGCGCTTGGCTTCGCTGTAGCGCACGGCGGACGGGTTCTGGAAGGTCGGGATCAGGTAGATGAACGCAGGGCGGTGCTGCTCCAGACGCTGGCGCAATTGCGCGAGGTTCGGACCGTCAGCCTCCAGCGGCACGGTCAGGCAATCGGCGCCGAACAGTTGGAAAATCTGCAAGGCTGCCAGATAGGTCGGCGCTTCGAGCAGGATTTCGGTGCCCTTGTCGATGTACAGCTTGGCCGCCAGGTCGAGGGTTTGCTGGGAGCCGCTGACCACCAGCACCTGACTCGCCTCACACGACAAACCCAGCGCCCTCGCCTCTGCCGCCAGCGCTTCACGCAATGCCGGCTCGCCCTCGCTCATGCCGTACTGGCCGAGAGACAGCGGCATTTCTGCCCACTCGACCTTCGGCAGCATCGCTTCAGCCGGCAAACCGCCAGCGAAAGACATGACCTCCGGGCGCTGGGCCGCTGCAAGGATTTCACGGATCAGAGAACTTTTGAGGCGCGAGACACGTTCGGAAAAAGCCATGGAAGTCACCGCTAGCGAGGCCTGGGAAAAATGAGTCAAACTGGTTGACTGAAATTACGACACACTCTCTGGAAACGTCAATATGCTTGACCTTAAAAACTGCGCCAGCCAGCAACAAGCCATGGAAGCATTTTTCTTCGGTTACCAGGCGTTCACCGCCAAGGCCGATGAAATGCTCGAGCGTCGCGGCTTGTCCCGCGTGCATCAACGCATCGTGTTTTTCATCGCCCGTTATCCGAATCTGAGCGTCAAGGAATTGCTCGCGCTGCTCGGCGTCAGCAAGCAAGCGCTGAACATGCCGTTGCGGCAATTGCAGGAAATGCATCTGGTGGACAGCGTGGCGTCCGAGACTGACAAGCGCAAACGCCTGCTGGAGCTGACCGCTGAAGGCGCGAAACTTGAACAGGCGTTGCGCCGCGAACAGGTGAAATTGCTCGAGCGCGTCTTTGCCGAAGCGGGCGAAACGGCGGTCAACGGCTGGCTGGCGGTGAATCTGGCACTGGGAACACATCGTCCGAACGAGTGATATAGCTTGATCGCCAGTATTTTCGTCTACAAAACCAAAAACAATATTTGCTTTATTTGTACACAAAAGCATAATCCACAGCGTGCGAGTTCCTGACCGCATGGTCAACAAATTCGCGTATGCCTCAAAGGGCCGCTGCCACCCCTCATGGGTCCGGTCCTGGAAATAACAATAAAACTCTTGAGGAGTACTCGCTGTGGAAAGCCGCAAATCCGAAGCATCGACGCTGGAACTCTCGCCGCCGTTACGCAATGGCCTGCTTGAGCGCATCTTTAAACTCAGCTTGCATGGCACCACGGTGAAGACCGAGCTGATTGCCGGTCTGACAACCTTCATCACCATGGCCTACATCATTTTCGTCAACCCGAACATCATGGCCGATGCCGGGATCGATCACGGTGCAGCCTTCGTCGCCACCTGTATCGCCGCCGCGCTGGGCTGCCTGCTGATGGGCCTCTACGCCAACTGGCCGGTAGGCCTGGCGCCGGGCATGGGCCTCAACGCGTTCTTCACCTACACCGTGGTCGGCACCATGGGCTACAACTGGGAAACCGCGCTCGGTGCGGTGTTCGTCTCGGGCGTGCTGTTCATGATCCTGACCTTTTCGCGGATTCGCGAATGGCTGCTCAACAGCATTCCGGTCAGCCTGCGCTATGCGATGGGCGCCGGCGTGGGTCTTTTCCTCGGGCTGATCGGCCTGAAAACCGCCGGCATCGTCGTCGATAGCCCGGCCACCCTGATCAAGCTCGGCTCGCTGCGTGAACCCGGTCCGCTGCTTGCCGCCATCTGCTTCCTGATGATCGCGATCCTCAGCTATCACAAAGTGTTCGGCGCGATCCTCATCAGCATCATCACCGTGACCCTGGCCGGCTGGGGCATTGGTCTGGTGCACTACGAGGGCATCATGTCCGCCCCGCCAAGCCTGGCGCCGACCTTCATGGCCATGAACGTCGCCGGCGTGTTCAACGTCAGCATGATCAGCGTGGTCCTGGCCTTCCTATTCGTGCACATGTTCGACACCGCCGGCACCCTGATGGGCGTCGCCCAGCGCGCCAATCTGGTGAACGCTGACGGTCGTATCGAAAACCTCTCCCGCGCCATGAAAGCCGACTCCGCCTCCAGCGTTTTCGGCGCGGTAGTCGGTGTCCCTCCAGTCACAAGCTACGTGGAAAGTGCCGCCGGTGTAGCGGCTGGTGGTCGGACTGGTCTTACCGCAGTCACCGTGGGTGTGCTATTTATAGCCGCGATGTTCTTTGCACCGCTGGCCGGCATGATTCCCGCCTATGCCACCGCCGGCGCGCTGATTTACGTAGCGATGCTGATGATGGGCGGCATGGCGCACATCGAATGGGACGAAGCGACCGACAGCATTCCAGCGATCGTCACCGCGATCATGATGCCGCTGACCTTCTCGGTCGCCGACGGTATCGCGCTGGGCTTCATTACCTATGTCGCGCTGAAGGCCGGCACCGGTAAATACAAAGAGATCTCCGTCAGCCTGTGGGTGCTCTGCGCGATCTTCATCGCCAAGTTCATCTTCCTGTAAGCGCTACGCGGTTCACGCTTCAAAACAGCCTCACCCCTCCGGGTGGGGCTTTTGCACATTCTTGATAACGATAAAAAGGAGCAAGTGATGAGTCTGGAAACCTGGCTGCTGTTCAGCGGCGCTGCGCTGGTGGTGATCCTGATTCCGGGGCCGCTGTCGTTGCTGATGATCAGCAACAGTCTGAATTACGGTCTGCGTCGTTCGTACCCGGCGTTTCTCGGTGGCGTGTTCGCCTCGATCTGCCTGCTCAGTGCCTCGGCGCTGGGGCTGGGTGCCCTGCTGCTGGCGTCCGAAAAACTGTTCAGCGCCCTGAAGATCGTCGGCGCGATCTACCTGTTCTACCTCGCCTGGCAGAGCTGGCAGCAATCGCGCCAGCCGTCGGTGGGTGCCGAAGTACCTCAGGCTGCACCGGTTCCGAAATTCCGTGCATTGTTCAGCCGGGCCTTCGTGCTGGGCGCGAGCAATCCGAAAGACATTTTGTTTTTCGCCGCGTTTCTGCCG
The DNA here is from genome assembly GCF_000282255.1 of Pseudomonas sp. GM25. Taxonomy (NCBI): domain Bacteria; kingdom Pseudomonadati; phylum Pseudomonadota; class Gammaproteobacteria; order Pseudomonadales; family Pseudomonadaceae; genus Pseudomonas; species Pseudomonas sp. GM25. The sequence continues at coordinate 32,949 of NZ_AKJQ01000079.1, forward strand.
CAGTTCCTCAGCGCCGAACAACCGTTCCTGCCGCAACTGCTGGTGATGATCGCCACCTGGACGCTGCTCGATCTGCTGTGCAAATTGACCTACGGCCTCGGTGCCCATGGTGCAGCGCGTTACCTGCGCAGCGGCAAGGGTCAGAGCTGGTTCAACCGCATCAGCGCCGGATTGTTCGGCGGTGCCGGGGCAGCATCGTTGCTCAGCGGGCACTGATTCCTTGCAGACAATCTTCTGAGCTTCAGAAATTTCAAAGCTGGCTGCCAGTTTCGACACTTGATTCATGCATCGAAACTGGCAGCAACTTCCGCTTCCAAAACGCAACACACCGCAACACCCCGCCGATGTACATCGTTTGAACCCTCTTCCTAAGATGACGCCACAGCGCAACCTCATCTTCAGAACAAGGATGTTCAAATGGCTACCCTTATCCTCCCGTCATCGATCGAACATAACGACGTAGACATTGCCGACATGCAACTTGTCGTCAATGAACGGCAACCGTCAACGATCGACTATGACGACAACAATTCCCTCCAGACCTCGCCCGCGCTCAAACGCAAAAGAGCGCAACTGAAAACGGTAGACCAGGTATTCGGCCCACTGCAGATAGGCGGATATTCAATCACCCGTAGAGCCCTGGATACATTGGGCGCGACCATTGACGGGCAACCTTTGAATGGCAAGAACACGTTTTTCCGCACGCCGGGAAAGCGATTTATCAACGCCCTTCAATTTGACCCTGTCGCCATTGAAGCGCGGATGAAAACAACCACCGGCGCAGACGACTATTTACTTCCCGCCCTGCTCTTCGAACTCGCCAGCCGCCGTCCGCTGACCGCGCCCCCCATGTTGATTGACCCTCTCGATGCCCATACCGAACCGGGTGCTTATCAGACCAAGCTGAAACAACTTCTGAACGCAGCGCAAAAACTCGACATCCGCCATGCCCATATTCAGGAGCCACTCCCGAACTGGGTCAAACGCTCAACCAGCCGCACCATGGCCAGCACGGGTATCGGACTTCAGGCGTTCGGGATCTACAGTGGTCTGCGCGGTCTGCAGGATGCCGTCAGAGACAAGGATTCGTATGGCATCGTCTTCAACAGTTCCGCACTCACCGCAGACGTAGCTTCGATAGCGATCGATCTCGCGGTAGCCCGCAAAGCCACGCAAATGCTCAAGGCCAGCGAGAGTGCCTTCAAGGGTTTTGCCAAAACCAGTTTCGCCCTGAAACTGGGGCGCGGCGGCGGCTTGATTGGCGGCGCCCTGACGCTGCCCTTCGATATCATTTGCGCGGTGGATGGTTTCAAGGCGGCAGCCCGGACAACCGGCAAAGAATCCATCAATCACTATGTGAATGCCGGGTTGAGTGTCACCAGCGCGGCCATGACCGTGCTGCTCGGTGCAGCGGCACTGGCCGGATTCTCCTCGGCTGGCCCGATCGGGCTGATCGCCGGTTTGCTGCTGGTCGCAGGATCCCGAGTCTGGGCGGCGATCAATGTGGTCGATGACATTGACGACTACATCACGTTGACCACCGAAGAGCGTCTGCGTACCGGCTGGTTTGCGTTCTGGGGTATCAGCCCGGATGAAAGCATTGAAGATCGCCACCTTATCGCCAGGTCGGCCGCCCGACACTCACAACAACTGCGCGCCACTGCCCGAAAGTTGCTGGACGAGACACTCAAAGATCAGGCCGAAGCCATCGTAAATGGCAGTTTCCAGGTGGATGTCGAACCCATCCAGGTCGCGACTTATGAGTGGACAGCACAAAACCCGAAGTACAAAACCATCAAGCGTCCCCGCATCAACGATCACAACGACACCATCGATGCACGCGCAGGCGTTACCAAAGACACTCCCGGAGCAGTGCTTGGAACTTCTGCCGACGACAAGGACATCCTGTGGTTTATCGGCGGCGGTAACGACACTATTCAAGGGGTGAAAAAAAAGCCCAACGGCTTCTATTACGCTGCCGGCCATAAATCCCTGAACGGTGGCGAGAAAGCCGACGAGTTCATCTTCGAGGGCGCTGCCGACCTGCTGAAAACCGGCACCCAAGAAACACTGATTTCCGAACTGCAAGGTGATGCAGGTAACGACACGCTGAAACTGGCGGGACACTTCCCGGAAACCAACGAAGATCGTTACGGATTCCGAGTGGACTTGCATAAGGGTGAGATGTCGCTACTGGTCAAGCCGCCCACTCCAAAAGAGCAGGCCTACAGGCTGCACAGTCATCTGCAAAGTATCGAAAACGTCGAGACGCTGGCCGGTGCAACCAATGAAGTCATCGGTAGTGACGGTCCGAACATCATCAAGTCCCGTGGTCGCGACGAGATTGATGCAGGCCCCGGCGAGGACCAGATTTATTTGCTCAGCCATTACGTATCGGCCAATGGCGGCAAAGGCAAGGATGCCTACGCTATCGCTCATGTCCCCGGCACGGCATCGATTATTGAAGACGGCGCAGAGGAAAGCATCATTGCACTGGACTGGCGATCGGACCTGATCGAAAGCTGGAAGATCGAAAACCGGGAGTTGGTCATCACATCAGGATTCGAATTCGACGACGTCAGCAAGAAAGTGATCAGGATCAAGAATGTCTACCAGCGAACCGGGGACACACGAGCGCTACAGAATGGAAAACTGACCTTCATCACCAAAGACGGATTTCATCTCGTGCCAGAACTTCCAGCCAGCATCGAAACGCCGCAAGCGGTCGATGTGGAAGTGGTGATCCTGCGACAGGGAATCCGACAGCTTCCGGTCATCGTGTTTGATACGAAGTGCACCGTCCCCAACGACAGGAGTTCGAGCTACTGGCTGTCACGCAACAATATCCAGACGGTTTTCCAGGTAACAACGCCCGGTAATAATGGGGTCACTACGCTGCACATTGATTGCCCCAGCACAGAACTGACGCGCGTCGAGGCTTATTACAACGCCGACCTCCTACGCGGCACTCACTTCAACTACATCATGTACAAGGAATGCGGGATGACCCTGCATTTCGGCAGCAAACAGCTAGCGATCAAAAATCTTGCCTCTTCGACCATGTCCGGCATGCGCGATCTCAAGCCCCGGTTGAAGGCCCCCGAACTGGCAACACATCACTCGTTCATTCTGGTCATGAACGACGGCGCGTCTTATCGGCTTGTTCAGCCCGCCGTCACCGACAGTCATTTTTGGAACGACACGTTTGAAATAAGCGGCCCGATGCATTGGACCAGCAACGTGCCTCTGCCACTTTCCCCCAGAGCGGGAACGCATCAATACCTGCAACCGCTCGACAACCAGGCACATGCGCTGGGTAGCCGGGAGAAGTGCGTCATGCTCAAACCCGCTGCGTACCAGACTGCCGTGGAAAGCCTCACCGGTGAGGGCTCGAAGTACCTCGTCCACCTCAGTCCCGGCATGTCGTTGCGCATTTCCACACCCGGCGCACTGGCGATCGCGAGCCAGCAACTGGCATTTTCCTCGACGTGGGAATTCGACGCCTCCAGCCTGGGCACGGTCGAGATCACACTCGTCGACAACCGGTTACAGATCGGGCAGACGATCATTTACCTGCCGCAATACCAGAACACGGGCGACCTGATCGACCAGATTCGCGTCATCACCGCGCAAGGCATTGTCTGGGCGGTCGACCTGATCTTCGAGGCGGTTTATATCGAAGCGATCGATGCACGGTTTCTCGTACCGCCAACCGACCTCTCCACCCCGTTGCCTATCGAACTGAAGCAATATCCGGAAGACGACATACTTGTGCGCAACATGGCCATGAAAGATGGCAGCCTCGGTGCCCTGCGATATCACCTGGCGCAACGTCAATGGATACTCGACGCGGACAAGTCCCGCGAAATTGATCGCCAGGATTTGCAGACGGCCAACCACTGCACCCACCAACTGAAATTGTTCGAAGAAGTGGCACAGATCGGTCTCGCTTACTCTCCCCCGCTGGGCGACCACGCCTTGAAACTCCTGCGCGAACATTGCGTCAGGTTGATGGGCGATCTCTCGCTGGACTACCCGGAGAAACTGGAAAAGGCGAAACACTTCGCCTGGCTTTTATCCGGACAAACGCACTACAACTGATGCCCTCGGGAGCAACGGACTCAGCTGGAAACGCTTTGCATCAGTCGCTTGCACCGATTGATCTATGTACCACACGCCAGAAGTGCGCTTTGACGATCATTCAGCCCCCTTTAGCCAGCATCACTCCATGGCTTTACACAGCTGAATCAGTCGTACATCGGAGCACTTCAAATGGCCAAGCCACCCAAGCAGATTCCTCCAGCGGGTTCGTCGCCTCCCAGGCCGTCAACAGACACGCCTCACGTCAACCTCGATAACGTTTCGAACATTCGCCCCGGCATGCATCTGCCCATCGGCGAGCCGACTCTGACCGGACACTCTTCGCCGCGCACGACGGAACATGACGCAGGCAACCGACTGCCCTCGGTCGAAGTCAGCGAGATGCTGCCCCGCCAGCCGCCACACGCGTCAAACATTGCACCTGAAGCCTCGCCAAGGCCGACATCACCCGTATTCATTCCTGCACATCTGGCCCTCAGGCTGACCCCGGCAGCCGCGTCCTCGCAAGGCATCCGCCGTGACGGCCGGGAGCGAACCTATGTGGACATGCGCGAAGGCACCGCCATGGTTCATCAGCACCCTGACGGACGCTCTCAACTGACCTCGGCCAGCGAACTGACGCCCTCCGGTTTTCTGGTCGAGCGGATCCGGGGCACGAATCTGTGGCAAAAACGACAAGCAATCACGGCACGCCGCCCGCATGTCGACGAGCCGGACACGCAGGCCGATCCGGGCAAGCGCCCGCGACTGAATGAAGATGACGCGTCGACCGATCCCGACCCACTCGCCGACAAGCCTTCGACCAATGCCCACCAGCCTCTGGATCTGTCCAATAAGCCATGGCGAAGTTGGGGCCAGCCGACAAAGCCCACCGGCGGTCAATCGGTGGAAATAGACGGGCTGCACTACCCGATCGTGTCGCAGATCGTTCGCTCCAACACATCGATCGTCTGCATCAAGCACCCGCGTTTCAACCCCGAGCGCTTTGATGCCTTCGAACAGATGCTCGTGGACGATCGCACACTGCAACCGCGCTGGGCAGCTCGCGGCCCGGACAATCAGTGGCGCTTTACAGACCATCACCTGCCATTCGAAAAGCCGCTGACGCAATATGTTGCCGATGCCTTCGAGTGCTTGTCCGGGCCGTCTGCCAGGGCCGTGGCCAAGGCCATGTTCAGAGAGTCCCGCGGCGCCGAAGTGATCAACGGTGAAGGGTTGCAGGCGCTGAGCCAGAGCTTCCGTCACTGGCAAGACAGGGCCATCCCCGCCCCCCGACACCTTGCAGATCCACTGCTGTTGCTGCCGGTCCAGCCCATCCTCGGTGACGGCACTTTCGGGGGAAGAATCGTGCTGCCCCCGACAACCGGGCCGAGCCTGCAGCGAGTCGATTTTGATCCGCAGAAATTCTCGCAGCAATGGAGTGAATATACGGCTGCACCGGGGGCTGCGAGCTTGCAAAAGCTCTTCCACAACATCCTGGTCAAGAGTGGATACACCGTCAGTTCGCCAGATCCCTTGCTGCTGGAACACTCGCTGGTTTTTCATCGGGAAGGACTGGACTCGCTTTTCGTATTGAAGCTCCCGTTGGTCTCCCCGGGCTTCATCCCTCGCTATACCAGGCCGGGTTCCGAACTGACCAGTTCGGCCTCGTTGATGAGACTCGACGAAGTCGGGCGACAACGGCTGAACGCGTTGCTGGCGCTGGACAAAGTCAACTATCTGGTGGGTGGCATCGAACAGCCAAGCCCGGCCCAACCCACCCTCTTCATTCTTCGCGAAGGCTGATCATCAATGAGCCCCAAACGTCCTATCCGAACGAAAACAGATACAGCGGATTCCACGCCTGTCGTACGAGACACCACGCCGGACATTTCAACGCCGCCTCGACTGTTGCCCGACACACTGATTGATCCGACCTCGACCCACCCGGCCTGGCAATTGCCTGCGCCACCCGTTACCCGTCAACAGATGATCGAAATCTACGATCTCCCTGCCGAGACACATGTCCGGAACGTCACCGCGCAACGACCGATCGGCAGCTATTTTCTCGCCCCCGGACTGGTCAACAGATTGCCGCCTGCCGATCCTCGGGACGGCACGCGCACAGCGGGACGCTATACCTACGTCGACCTTGTCGAAGGGGGGACGGTGCAGATCGGCCCCGATGCGCAGAATGGATTGAGGGCCCGGTTATCCAGTGAGCTCCTGGCATCCGGCCCACTGCTGGAAAGGGTTGAAGGTACGCTTGTGTGGCGTCCGCTCCCTGCGCAAAACACCCCGGATGCCGACATCTCGCAGCTGTCCATGACACGTCACCGATTGCCGGATGACGAGCCGTCGGTCGTACCGCCCAAACGTCAGCGCATTGATGAAACGCTGGATCCGTGGAGCAGTTGGGGCATCGACCCGCAACATGCCACCACCGGTGACATTCGCGTCGACGGTATCCAGTACAAAGTCATTCCGCGAGGCGATGCGAGCGATCCGATCGTCTACATCAAGAACCCGAGTCATCTGATCTACGACTTCGACTTGCTGGACCGCACGCTCAGACTGGAACCACAGGAACAGCCGCGGGGCGCCATCCAGGTTCCGCCTGCTCATGACTGGCAAATCGATCCGACGTTGCCGTTCGAACGTCCACTGACGAAATACATCAGCCAATACTTTCCGGAGCTATCGACGACCTCGCTGGAGAGGGTCGCCTTTCACCAGTTCGTGCTGGCAAATGGTACTGACACGGCGACCGGATCGGGGCTGACCCTTCTGCGCCAGACATTCAATGACTGGCAGACCGGAAACCGCCATCCCCGTCCGCAACTGGCCGATCCGCTGCTGATGCTGCCGATTCTCCCGACGTCGGGCAATGGAGCGGTTCGCATCCTCGAATTGCCGACGCCGACATCGGACGGTCCGCTGCAGCGACTGGATTTCGATCCGGCACTGTTTCGTCAGGAATGGCTGTATTCCAACACCACACAATCGGCGCTGGATCTCAAACGTTTCATGGCCACCCTGCTGACCCGCAACGGTTATGCCGTGTTCGATCCAAGCCCGTCCAACTCGTATCCGGCGCTGGTGTTCAAGCGCTCGGGGCATGACTACGTGTTCTTCATCAGCCTGCATCGCATCCGGGGCCGCAAGATCAACCAGACGCTGAATGTCGATCACAGCAGTGCCAATCTACGTCTGCACATTCAGGTGGGTGCGACAGCGGCGGCGGCCGTTGTTGCAGCAAACGCTGCAAACAAGGTCGTCTGGCTCAGAGGCGGTCCCCAGACACTGGCGAACGCCGACGACACCGTGTTTATCGTGCGCGACGCAAACCCACGGCTGTGATTGCACTCCGCTGAACGACGGGCGAAAAAAAGCCCGCAGTGTGAGCGGGCGAAAGACCAAAGAAGCTATATGCGCAGTCGCTTCCCGGCAGGGGCAGCTGCTTGGGGGTCAGCTGCCCCGATAGGTGGAATAGCTGTAAGGCGAGATCAGCAACGGTACGTGGTAGTGATCCTGTTCGGCAGAAATGCCGAACCGCAGCACGACCACGTCCAGGAATGCCGGCTCCGGCAACTGGACGCCACGGGCGCGGTAGTAATCGCCGGCGTGGAACTGAACCTGATAGACACCGGTACGGTAGTCATCGCCTTGCAGCAGCGGCGCATCGACCCGGCCATCGCTGTTGGTAATCGCACTGGCGACCAATTCCAGGTGCGAACCTTCAACGCGGTACAGCTCGACCTTGATCGAGCTGCCCGGGCAACCGTGTGCAGCGTCCAAAACGTGTGTTGTCAAACGTCCCATTGATTCTGCGCGCCTGCCTGCGTGGAGCAGTCAGACTTCGCGCCTCCCGAAGTCAGTTGAAAAGGAGACCGCACCGTTTCGGAGCACGAAAAGCTGCGGCGAGCGATTGATTAAGACACTTTTTAAAAAAATTGTACACAATAAAAACGACATTTTTCCTCCTACCCCCGCCATCCTTCGATTTCCCGGTGATTTGCCCCGTAACCTCGCATTCATTGAACCCCCAATCCATTAGCTGACTGGTCAGGCAGGTTTCTTGCAGGTTCACGCCATTAACAGCAAAAGATGACAGCCGGTGAAAAATGCGAAAATTCAGGCTTACAAATTGAGAATAAAGTTGTATACAATCAGCCCATCGCTGTGACGCCAGCCTGCCATCCAAACTTCAGGGCGCCACACAATCTGTCAACGAATAAGAAGGAAGACTGCAGTGAGCGCTGACTACCCACGCGACCTGATCGGTTACGGCAGTAACCCTCCTCACCCACACTGGCCGGGCAATGCCCGGATCGCCCTGTCGTTCGTACTCAATTACGAAGAAGGCGGCGAGCGCAACATTCTGCACGGTGACAAAGAATCCGAAGCCTTCCTGTCCGAGATGGTTGCTGCTCAGCCTCTGCAAGGCGCGCGCAACATGAGCATGGAATCGCTTTACGAGTATGGCAGCCGTGCCGGCGTCTGGCGGATCCTGAAACTGTTCAAGGAATTCGACATTCCGCTGACCATCTTCGCCGTGGCCATGGCCGCCCAGCGTCACCCGGACGTGATCCGCGCGATGGTCGAGGCCGGTCACGAGATCTGCAGCCACGGCTACCGCTGGATCGACTACCAGTACATGGACGAAGCGCAGGAACGCGAGCACATGCTCGAAGCGATCCGCATCCTCACCGAACTCACCGGCGAGCGCCCATTGGGCTGGTACACCGGTCGCACCGGCCCGAACACCCGTCGTCTGGTGATGGAAGAAGGCGGTTTCCTCTACGACTGCGACACCTACGACGACGACCTGCCCTACTGGGAACCGAACAACCCGACCGGCAAGCCGCATCTGGTGATCCCGTACACGCTGGACACCAACGACATGCGCTTCACCCAGGTCCAGGGTTTCAACAAGGGCGACGATTTCTTCGAATACCTCAAAGATGCGTTCGACGTGCTTTATGCCGAAGGCGCCGAAGCACCGAAGATGCTGTCGATCGGTCTGCACTGCCGTCTGGTGGGCCGTCCGGCGCGTCTGGCTTCGCTCAAGCGCTTTATCGAATACGCTAAAAGTCATGAACAGGTGTGGTTCAGCCGCCGCGTCGACATCGCGCGTCACTGGCACGAAACCCACCCGTACCAAGGGGCTGCCAAATGAGCACCTTTCAAACCCTGAAACCGTCGACCCTGAGCCGCGACGCCTTCGTCAAAGCCTTCGCCGACATCTACGAACATTCGCCATGGGTGGCCGAGAAGGCCTTCGACCTGGGCCAGGACGCGTCGATCGACCAGATCGAAACCCTGCACCAGCGCATGAGCGACATCCTGTTGAGCGCCGATCACGCCAGTCAGCTGGCACTGATCAACGCTCACCCGGACCTGGCCGGCAAAGCTGCCGTCCAGGGCGAGTTGACCGAAGCCAGCACCAATGAACAGGCTGGCGCCGGTATTCACCAATGCACGGCCGAAGAGTTCCAGCGCTTCACCGAGCTGAACGACGCCTACAAAGCCAAGTTCAAGTTTCCCTTCATCATGGCGGTAAAAGGCAGCAACCGGCATCAGATCCTCGCGGCGTTCGAAACGCGCATTCACAACCCGGTCGACACCGAGTTCAAATGCGCGCTGGCGGAGATCAACAAGATCGCCCTGTTCCGATTACTGACTCTCTAGCAAGCCTGGCCCGAGTGCATCAAACGCGGAGAGCACCCAGGGCCTCGCAAGCATCCCAAGCCACTTATTTAAAGGCAGACAAGAAGAATGAAAGCTTACGCCGTACCTTTCGAGAAGTTCGTCAACCTGGCCGATGCCCGTCTGGGCACCAAAATCATCTCGGTCACCGATGACTGGTTCGCAGACGCCAATCGTCTGTTTCAGCCGACCCCGGCCGTGTGGAAGGAGGGCGTGTTCGATGACAACGGCAAGTGGATGGACGGCTGGGAGTCCCGCCGCAAGCGCTTCGAAGGCTACGACAGCGCGGTGATCCGCCTGGGCGTACCGGGTTCGATCAAAGGCGTGGACATCGACACTTCATTCTTCACCGGCAACTTCCCGCCATCGGCCTCGCTGGAAGCCTGCTTCCTGGCGTCGGGCGAGCCGGACGAAAACACCCAGTGGACTGAAGTGCTGTCGGCCGTCGAGCTGCAGGGCAACAGCCACCACTACCACGAAATCAGCAACGACAAGGCGTTCAGCCACCTGCGCTTCAACATCTACCCGGATGGCGGCGTGGCCCGTCTGCGCGTGTACGGCATTCCGTTCCGCGACTGGTCGGCTGTCGGCGACAACGAGCAAGTCGACCTGGCCGCAGCCCTCAACGGTGGCCGCGCCCTCGCCTGCTCCGACGAACACTTCGGCCGCATGAGCAACATCCTCAACCCGGGCCGTGGCATCAACATGGGCGACGGCTGGGAAACCGCACGTCGTCGCACCCCGGGCAATGACTGGGTAATCGTCGCACTGGGCCATCCGGGCGAGATCGAAAAAATCATCGTCGACACCCTGCACTTCAAGGGCAACTACCCGGACACCTGCTCGATCCAGGGCGCGTTCGTCAAGGGCGGCACCGACAGCCAGATCGAAACCCAGTCGCTGTTCTGGCGCGAACTGCTGCCAAGCCAGAAGCTGGAAATGCACGCCGAACACACCTTCGTCGAGCAGATCAAGGCGCTGGGCCCGATCACCCACATCCGTCTGAACGTGTTCCCGGACGGTGGTGTGAGCCGCCTGCGCGTATTGGGCAAAGTCGCTAAATAAGCACTGAACCCGATCGCCAGCAGGCTGGCTCCCACAAGGGAATGTATTCCAGATGTGGGAGCTGGCCTGCCAGCGATAGCAACAGAACCAACAACACAGAATTCGGAAAAGAACAGCATGCGCACATTGACGATTGAACCGCTGACCAAAGAAGCCTTCGCCCCTTTCGGTGACGTGATCGAAACCGACGGCAGCGATCACTTCATGATCAACAACGGTTCGACCATGCGCTTCCACAAACTGGCGACGGTCGAAACCGCGACGCCTGAGGACAACGCGATCATCAGCATCTTCCGCGCCGACGCGCAGGACATGCCGCTGACCGTCAGCATGCTGGAACGCCATCCGCTGGGCAGCCAGGCTTTCATTCCGCTGCTCGGCAACCCCTTTCTGATCGTGGTCGCGCCACTTGGCGATGAACCTGTATCAGGCTTGGTCCGCGCCTTCGTCACCAACGGCAGGCAGGGCATCAATTACCATCGCGGCGTCTGGCACCACCCGGTGCTGACGATCGAAAAGCGGGATGACTTCCTGGTGGTTGATCGCAGTGGCACAGGCAATAACTGCGATGAGCATTTTTTCAAAGAGGATGAGCGTTTGATCCTCGCCCCCCACCAATAAGAGAAGGTCCGATCACTCGACAACAAGAGTGACGGGCGAGAGGTAAAGACTGTGGAAGCACATCTGTTGGAATGGCTGAACCTGAGCGTGCGCTGGGTTCACATGATCACTGGCGTGGCCTGGATCGGCGCGTCGTTCTACTTCGTCTGGCTGGAGAACAACCTCAACCGCGTCAACCCGAAAACCGGTCTTGCCGGTGATCTGTGGGCGATCCACGGCGGCGGTATCTATCACCTGGAAAAATACAAACTGGCCCCTCCGTCGATGCCGGAGAACCTGCACTGGTTCAAATGGGAAGCCTATTTCACCTGGATGTCGGGGATCGCGCTGCTGTGCGTGGTGTTCTACTCCAACCCCGTGCTCTACCTCGTGGCACCCGGCAGCGGCCTGACCGGCCCTGAAGGCGTGGCCATCGGCATCGGTTCGCTGATCGCCGGCTGGTTCATCTACGACTTCCTCTGCGATTCGCCTCTGGGCAAGAAACCTGCCCTGCTCGGCTTCATCCTGTTCGTGCTGATCATCGGCGCGGCGTATGGCTTCAGCAAGGTGTTCAGCGGTCGTGGTGCGTACCTGCACGTCGGCGCGATCATCGGCACCATCATGGTCGGCAACGTGTTCCGCATCATCATGCCGGCGCAGCGCGCACTGGTTGCCGCGATCGCCGAGAACCGCACGCCGGATCCGGCGCTGCCGGCCAAAGGCCTGCTGCGTTCGCGTCACAACAACTACTTCACCCTGCCGGTGCTGTTCATCATGATCAGCAACCACTTCCCGAGCACTTACGGCAGCCAGTACAACTGGTTGATCCTGGCCGGGATCGCGGTGTTGGCGGTGTTGGTGCGTCACTACTTCAACACCCGTCACGACAGCCACAAGTTTGCCTGGACCCTGCCGGTTGCAGCGGTGGGCATGATCAGTCTGGCGTACGTCACCGGCCCAGCGCCGATGTCGACCGCTCCGGACGTGGCCAAGGCACCTGCGAAAATCGAGTACCAGCCACTGCCGGAAACGGCTTTGGGTGGTGGCGCGAAACCGGCTGAAGCAGCACAACCAGCCGCCCCTGCTGCACCGGCCGCCGCTCCGGCTCAGGCGTCCAACGCAGGCCCGGGTTTCGACAAGGTGCACACCGTGATCCAGGAACGCTGCGCGGTCTGCCACTCGGCCAAACCGACCAGCCCGCTGTTCAGCGCTGCCCCGGCCGGTGTGATGTTCGACACCCCCGAGCAGATCCGCCAGAACGCGGCACGGATCCAGGCGCAAGCCATCACCACGCAGATCATGCCACTGGGCAACATCACACAGATGACCCAGCAGGAACGTGACCTGATCGGTGCATGGATCGCCCAGGGAGCCCAGACCAACTAAGCCGTAAAAACCTCGCGAGCAGGCTCGCGCCCACACGGATCATCCGGATCCTGTGGGCGCCGGCTTGCCTGCGATTGGCCGCATAAGCGGCCCGCCTGATGCAAAGAGGACAGCGGCAAGCAACCCGGCCGCTGTTCATCACAAGAATAAAAAAGATCCGAGGTGTTGCATGTCCGAGCTGTCCAAAGCGCGCATCCCCGACGCACCCGCCATTCAGCGTTTGCCCCTTTTGCAACTGATCCTGGTCGGTTTGCAACATGTACTGCTGATGTACGGCGGCGCCATCGCGGTACCGCTGATCATTGGACAGGCCGCTGGCCTGAGTCGTGAAGAAATCGCCTTCCTGATCAACGCCGACCTGCTGGTCGCCGGCATCGCCACCATCGTGCAGTCCTTGGGGATAGGCCCGATGGGCATTCGCATGCCGGTGATGATGGGCGCCAGTTTCGCCGCCGTCGGCAGCATGGTCGCCATGGCCGGCATGCCCGGCATCGGTCTGCAGGGAATCTTCGGCGCAACCATCGCCGCCGGGTTCTTCGGCATGATCATCGCGCCGTTCATGTCCAAAGTCGTACGCTTCTTCCCGCCTCTGGTGACCGGCACGGTCATCACCTCGATCGGTTTGTCGCTATTCCCCGTGGCCGTGAACTGGGCCGGTGGCGGCGCTGGCGCCGCACAATTCGGTTCACCGATTTACCTGGCCATCGCCGCACTGGTACTGGCCACCATTCTGTTGATCCACCGCTTCATGCGCGGTTTCTGGGTCAACATTTCCGTGCTGATCGGCATGTGCCTGGGCTACGTGCTCTGTGGTGCCATCGGCATGGTCGACCTGAGCGGCATGGCCAACGCGCCATGGGTTCAGTTCGTCACCCCGCTGCATTTCGGCATGCCGAAGTTCGAACTGGCACCGATCCTGTCGATGTGTCTGGTGGTGGTGATCATCTTCGTCGAGTCCACCGGGATGTTCCTCGCGCTGGGCAAGATCACCGGCCAGGAAGTCTGCCCGCGCATGCTGCGTCGCGGCCTGCTGTGTGATGCCGGCGCGTCGTTCTTCGCCGGCTTCTTCAACACCTTCACCCACTCCTCTTTCGCGCAGAACATCGGCCTGGTGCAGATGACCGGCGTGCGCTGCCGTTCGGTGACTATCGTTGCCGGCGGTCTGCTGATCGTTCTGAGCCTGCTGCCGAAAGCGGCATTCCTGGTGGCGTCGATTCCACCGGCAGTGCTCGGCGGCGCGGCGATTGCGATGTTCGGCATGGTGGCGGCGACCGGCATCAAGATCCTGCAGGAAGCCGACATCGGCGACCGTCGCAACCAATTGCTGGTAGCCGTGAGCATCGGCATGGGCCTGATCCCGGTGGTGCGCCCGGAGTTCTTCGCCCACCTGCCATTGTGGATGAGCCCGATCACCCACAGCGGGATCGCCATGGCCACCCTCAGCGCGCTGACGCTGAACCTGTTGTTCAACATCCTCGGAGGCGCCGAACGCGCCGCGGTCAACGACTGCCACGCACACCCGCACTGACCCGAAGAGTAAAAAAGGGGGCTCGCCCAAGCCTGCCCCCTCGCGACAGCTTTGCCTCAAACAATAAAAACAAGAGGGAGCAACAGATGATCCGGACTCAAACCAACGTGTTGTTGAGCGGCGGCCTGCTGGCCGCATCGCAAGCCATGGCCGGCGATTTATTGCTGTGGCAGACCAACAGCCTGAGCTACCTGTACGGCAAGAACTTCGCGATCAACCCGTCGATCCAGCAGACGGTGACGTTCGAGCACGCCGACAAGTGGAAGTACGGCGACAACTTCCTGTTCGTCGACAAGATCTTCTACAACGGCCAGGAAGACCGCAACAAAGGCCCCCACGCGTTCTACGGCGAATTCAGCCCGCGCCTGTCGTTCGGCAAGATCTTCGACAAGAAGCTGGAGTTCGGCCCGATCAAGGATGTGCTGCTGGCCATGACCTACGAGTACGGCGAAGGCGACAGCGAGGCTTATCTGATCGGCCCCGGCTTCGACCTCAAGGTGCCGGGCTTCAACTATTTCACCCTGAACTTCTATCGCCGCCAGACCGAAGGCCCGCGCCCCGGCGACGGCGTCTGGCAGATCACGCCCGGCTGGTCCTACAGCATCCCCGTGGGCAATTCCGACCTGCTGATCGACGGCTATCTGGACTGGGTGGTCGACAACGACCAGAACTCCCGTGGCACCTATCACGCCAACCTGCACATCAACCCGCAGATCAAATACGACCTGGGCAAAGCCCTCGGCTGGGGTGAAAAGCAGGTGTACGTCGGCACCGAATACAGCTACTGGAAAAACAAATACGGGGTCGAAAGCACCCACAGTTTCGACACCAACCAAAACACCGCCAGCCTGCTGGTGAAGGTGCACTTCTAAGATGACCCGCAACCGTGCCCCCTACCTGTCGTCGGTGCTCTGTTGCGGGGCACTTGAGGCCTGGCCGTTGAGTCAGTATTCTCCGCGGCCTCCTGAATTCGGTCTAAAAAAAAGCCCGAATTTAATTCCTGACCGAAAAGCCAACTTATCCCGGCCGCGGTCAGTACCGAGGCATCCCGAAAACACGCTCAATCGACTGTTTTTCAGCAGCCGACGGGCGTTTTTTTGCTTTTCGAAAAGCCTTGGCTCAGCTCTTGCTAACAGCACTAAAGCTGACCGAATGGATGATTTTTGCTGCAACGAAAAAAGGCGCCACACCAGAGCGCCGACTCAAAAAAATAAACGTGGAACACCTACTTTGGGAGCAACCGAATGAAACGTATGTGCACCAGCCTGATGCTTGCGGGATCGCTGCTGGCAGGGGGGCAGGCCATGGCCGACGGCCTGCTGCAATGGCAGAACAACAGCCTGACCTACCTCTACGGCAAAGACTTCAAGGTCAACCCGGCCATCCAGCAGACCGTGACCTTCGAGCACGCCGATGCATGGAAGTACGGGGACAACTTCTTCTTCCTCGACAAGATCTTCTACAACGGTGACAAGGACTTCAACAACGGTCCGAACACCTACTACGGCGAGTTCCAGCCACGCATCTCGCTGGGCAAGGTTCTCGACCAGAAGATCGAGTTCGGCCCGATCAAGGACGTCCTGCTGGCGATGACCTACGAGTTCGGCGAGGGCGACACCGAGTCCTACCTGATCGGCCCGGGCTTCGACCTGGCCATTCCGGGCTTCGACTACTTCCAGCTGAACTTCTACCAGCGTCACACCGAAGGCTCGCGTCCGGGTGACAACGTCTGGCAGATCACACCAGTGTGGTCCTACACCATTCCAGTGGGCGACTCGAACATCCTGATCGACGGCTACATGGACTGGGTGGTCGACAACGACGTCAACAGCAGAGGCGAATACCACGCCAACCTGCACTTCAACCCGCAGGTCAAATACGACCTGGGCAAGGCGCTGAATTTCGGCGAGAAGCAGTTGTACGTCGGTGTTGAATACGACTACTGGAAAGACAAGTACGGTATCGACGACACCAAGGCCTTCACCACCAATCAGAACGTGACCAGCTTCCTGGTGAAGTTCCACTTCTGATAGTGCGGCGTCCTCAAGGACGCCATCGCGAGCAGGCTCGCTCCCACATTGGTTTTGTGCACGACGCAAATCCCTGTGGGAGCTGGCCTGCCAGCGATTGCCGCACAGCAAATCTCAGGCCGGAACCAGCGCCTCGCCAATCCCCAAAAACCGGCACAGCTCATCGCGCTTGGCCAGGGCATCGCGCCGTCCAAGGTCGATCAATTCGCTGCAATACCCCGCCTCGAACAGCAAGTAACTCAACACCCCTGCCCCGCTCGTCTTGGTCGCTCCCGGCCCACGCAGAAACAACCGCAAAGCCGCCGGCAGTTCCTGGCGATGCCGCGCCGCGATTTCATCGATCGGCTGACTCGGCGAGATCACCAGCACTTCCACCGGCGCCACCCCCAGCGCACGGGTCGGCGTGCCTTCGGGCATCAGATGACTGAACTGGTTGAGACGCTGAAGCAGCTCGATGTCGCTTTCGAGGCTATCAATGAAGGTGCTGTTGAGCATGTGCCCGCCGATCTGCGCCAGCGTCGGCTGCTGCCCGGTGTAGGTGCGTTCCAGCGGTTGCGCCGGATCGAAACCACGCGGGTTGCCGCTGACACCCACAACCAGCACCCGGCTCGCGCCCAGGTGCAGCGCCGGGCTGATCGGCGCCGACTGTCGCACCGCGCCATCGCCGAAATATTCATCGCCGATCTTCACTGGCGCGAACAACAGCGGGATCGCCGAACTGGCCAGCAAGTGCTCCACCGACAACTGCGTCGGCACACCGATGCGCCGGTGACGCAGCCAGGAATCGATGGTGCCGCCGCCCTGATAGAAGGTCACGGCTTGCCCGGACTCGTAACCGAACGCCGTCACTGCCACCGCGTGCAATTGCTTGCGGGCGATGGACTCGGCGATGCCGGGCATGTGCAGTTTTTCATTGAGCAGATGACGCAGCGGCGAACTGTTGAGCAGCGCCACCGGCATTTGCCGGCCCATGCCCAACAGGCTGTGGCTGACGAAACGACTGGCCTGGCGGATCACCCCCGGCCAGTCGCTGCGCAGCACGCGATGGCTGCGAAAGCCTTGCCAGAACAGCGTAAGGCGTTCGATGGCCGCGCGAAAATCAGTCGCACCGCTGGCCAGGCTGACCGCGTTGATCGCCCCGGCCGACGTGCCGACGATCACCGGAAACGGATTGTCCGCCCCCAATGGCAGCAATTCGGCAATCGCCGCCAGCACCCCCACCTGATACGCCGCCCGAGCCCCGCCGCCGGAAAGAATCAAACCTGTGACCGGTTCAGCTGGGCTCATCGCAACGCTCCGTGGTGCTTATGGGGATGGGTCAAATCAACCGCGTTTGGCGTACAGCTTCGGCTCGCCCGGTGGCCGGCTCTTGAAGCGCCGGTGTGCCCACAGGTATTGCTCGGGGCACTCACGCAACACGCCTTCGACCCACTGATTGATGCGGATGCAATCTTCTTCTTCGGTCTCACCCGGGAAACCTTCCAGCGGCGGATGAATCACCAGACGATAACCGCTGCCGTCGGCCAGACGCTCCTGGGTGAACGGCACCACCAGCGCCTTGCCCAGACGCGCGAACTTGCTGGTGGCGGTGACCGTTGCGGCCTGAATGCCGAACAGCGGCACGAAGATGCTTTGCTTGGCGCCGTAGTCCTGA
Organism: Pseudomonas sp. GM25; assembly: GCF_000282255.1. NCBI lineage: Bacteria > Pseudomonadati > Pseudomonadota > Gammaproteobacteria > Pseudomonadales > Pseudomonadaceae > Pseudomonas > Pseudomonas sp. GM25. Next base: position 51,001 of record NZ_AKJQ01000079.1, read on the forward strand.
TCCGGCGCATACCAGATCGCCCGGCCTGCGCGCAGCAATTTGAGCATGCCGCGCACGTCGTCACGCTCCACCGCCAGCGAGTCGAGGTTGTGCCGCTCGCGGCCCTGCCGCTGAACGAAGTCGAACAGCGGATTCTTGTGTTCGCGGTACATGCCGTCGATGGTGTGCTGCTGGCCGAGCAGCGCCGCGCCGATTTCCAGGGTGGTGAAATGCACCGCCATCAGAATCACGCCCTTGCCTTCGCGCTGAGCCTTTTGCAGGTGCTCCAGGCCTTCGACGTGGGCCAGTTTCGCCAGGCGCTGACGCGACCACCACCAGCTCATCGCCATTTCAAAGAAGGCGATACCGGTGGAGGCGAAGTTTTCCTTGAGCAGGCGCTTGCGTTCGGCGGCGGATTTTTCCGGGAAACACAGTTCCAGATTGCGCTTGGCAATGCGCCGCCGGTCGCCGGCGAAGCGATACATCAAGGCACCAAGAAAACGACCGATGGCCAGCAAGGCCGGATAGGGCAGCTGCACGATCAGCCACAACAGCCCGAGGCCGCACCAGAGCGGCCAGAAGCGTGGGGCAAGAAATGCTTTTCGAAAACGCGGGCGATCCATTAAAGCTTCCGTAAATACAGTGGCCGCGCATTCTACATCGTTCGACCCGGCTTGCGGCCTGCGGGCGTTCTCGTTATAAGTCTCGGCACTTTTAGTGACAAGCCGTTGTATGCCGACATGAGCCAAACCGAACCGAAAGACCAAGATCCCGTGTTCCAGCTGAAGGGCAGCATGCTCGCCATTACAGTGCTGGAGCTGTCCCGCAACGACCTGGACAGCCTCGATCGGCAATTGGCCGCCAAAGTCGCCCAGGCACCGAATTTCTTCAGCAACGCGCCGCTGGTTCTGGCGCTGGACAAACTGCCGCCAAGCGAAGGCGCCGTCGACCTGCCGGGCCTGATGCGCGTGTGCCGTCAGCACGGCCTGCGCACCCTGGCGATCCGCGCCAGCCGCATCGAAGACATCGCCGCCGCCATCGCCATCGACATCCCGGTGCTGCCGCCGTCCGGCGCCCGCGAGCGACCGCTGGAAAGCGCCGAACCCGTCGCCCCGAAGAAACCGGAAAAACCGCCGGAGCCGGCCGTCAAACCGACCCGCGTCATCACCACGCCAGTACGTGGTGGCCAACAGATATATGCGCAAGGTGGCGATCTGGTGGTGGTTTCCTCGGTCAGCCCGGGGGCGGAACTTCTCGCCGATGGCAACATCCATGTATACGGCCCGATGCGCGGTCGTGCGCTGGCCGGGGTCAAGGGCGACACCAAGGCGCGGATTTTCTGTCAGCAATTGAGCGCTGAACTGATCTCCATCGCAGGCCATTACAAGGTTTCCGAAGACCTGCGTCGCGATCCGATGTGGGGTTCGGGCGTACAGGTCAGCCTGTCGGGCGACGTGTTGAACATCATTCGGCTTTAACGGATACTGCCGCATTTTCCAAGCATCTCTAAAACGTAGCGAAAACGGCTCAAACGAAGTAGGAAAAAGGCCAAAAGCCGAATTCCAGCCAAGGCTGTCCGACTGCAGTAGTTTTCTAGAGATGTTTTTCAGGGGCTGAACAGTCCTTCTTCCTTAGGGGTGAAACACCTTGGCCAAGATTCTCGTGGTTACATCCGGCAAGGGTGGTGTGGGTAAGACCACCACCAGCGCCGCTATCGGTACCGGCCTCGCTCTGCGCGGCCACAAAACAGTGATCGTCGACTTCGACGTGGGCTTGCGTAACCTTGACCTGATCATGGGTTGCGAGCGCCGCGTGGTGTATGACTTCGTCAACGTCGTGAACGGCGAAGCCAACCTGCAACAGGCCCTGATCAAAGACAAGCGCCTGGAAAACCTCTATGTACTGGCCGCCAGCCAGACCCGCGACAAAGACGCGCTGACCGTCGAAGGCGTGGAAAAAGTCCTGATGGAGCTCAAGGAACAATTCGAGTTCGTCGTCTGCGACTCCCCGGCGGGTATCGAAAAAGGCGCGCACCTGGCCATGTACTTCGCTGACGAAGCGATCGTCGTGACCAACCCTGAAGTGTCCTCGGTACGTGACTCGGACCGCATGCTCGGCCTGCTGGCCAGCAAGTCCCGTCGCGCCGAACGCGGCGAAGAGCCGATCCAGGAACACCTGCTGATCACCCGCTACCACCCGGAGCGCGTAGAGAAAGGCGAAATGCTCGGCGTCGAAGACGTCAAGGAAATCCTCGCCGTACGCCTGTTGGGCGTCATCCCGGAATCCCAGGCCGTACTCAAGGCCTCCAACCAGGGCGTACCTGTGATCCTCGATGATCAGAGCGACGCCGGCCAGGCCTACAGCGATACCGTTGATCGCCTGCTGGGCAAGGAAAAAGAACACCGGTTCCTGAATGTCGAGAAGAAGGGATTCTTCGAGCGTCTGTTTGGAGGTAGGTAATGAACCTTTTTGACTTCTTTCGTGCCAACAAAAAGCCAAGTACCGCCTCGGTCGCGAAAGAGCGTCTACAGATCATCGTGGCGCATGAACGCGGCCAGCGCAGCACCCCTGACTACCTGCCATCCTTGCAGAAGGAACTGGTGGAAGTGATCCGCAAATACGTCAACATCGGCAACGACGACGTACACGTGGCACTGGAGAGCCAGGGCAGCTGCTCGATTCTGGAACTCAACATCACCCTGCCAGACCGCTGAGTCGATCCGGCAGGAACGACGGCGGCTCAGGGCCCTTCCGACACCGGAGGGGCCCTGAGCCGCCGTTGGCATTTGTTACGAGGCTGTTTTAATGCCGTTGTCCAACGTCCAAATCATTCATCAGGACGCCGCCGTTCTGGTGGTGAACAAACCCACCCTGTTGCTCTCCGTGCCCGGCCGGGCCGACGACAACAAGGACTGCCTGATCACCCGCCTGCAGGAAAACGGCTACCCGGAAGCGCGTATCGTCCATCGCCTGGACTGGGAAACGTCGGGGATCATTCTGCTCGCCCGTGACGCCGATACCCACCGCGAACTGTCGCGGCAGTTTCACGATCGTGAAACAGAGAAAGCCTACACTGCGCTCTGCTGGGGTCAGCCGGAACTGGACAGCGGCAGCATCGACCTGCCCTTGCGCTACGACCCGCCGACCAAACCGCGTCACGTGGTCGATCACGAACTCGGCAAACACGCCCTGACCTTCTGGCGCGTGCTGGAGCGTTGTGGCGACTGGTGCCGCGTCGAGCTCACACCAATCACCGGCCGGTCGCACCAGTTGCGCGTGCACATGCTGTCGATCGGTCATCCGTTGCTCGGTGACGGCCTCTACGCTCACGAACAAGCCCTCGCCGCCTGGCCTCGTTTGTGCCTGCACGCGAGCATGCTCAGCTTCACGCACCCTCAATCCGGTGAGCGTTTGCGCTTCGAATGTCCGGCGCCTTTCTGACGCGCCACAATGTCCCAAGCATCAGGCCGATGCGTTAAACTCCCGCCCATTGCTGTCTGGAGCTTCTTATGCGCGAAGAGTTGAACCAAGGCCTGATCGACTTCCTCAAGGCCTCCCCTACCCCGTTCCACGCCACCGCCAGCCTTGTTCAACGCCTGGAGGCCGCCGGTTATGTGCGCCTCGACGAGCGCGAAACCTGGCACACCGAAGCCAATGGTCGTTACTACGTCACCCGTAACGATTCCTCGATTGTCGCGATCAAGATGGGCCGCAACTCGCCGCTGCACGACGGCATCCGTCTGGTCGGCGCCCACACCGACAGCCCGTGCCTGCGGGTCAAGCCACAACCTGAACTGCAACGCCAGGGTTTCTGGCAGCTCGGCGTCGAAGTCTACGGCGGCGCGCTGCTGGCACCGTGGTTCGACCGCGACCTGTCGCTGGCCGGCCGCGTCACCTTCCGCCGCGACGGCAAGGTCGAGAGCCAGCTGATCGACTTCAAGGCCCCGATCGCGATCATTCCCAACCTCGCAATCCACCTCAACCGTGAAGCCAACCAGGGCTGGGCCATCAACGCCCAGACCGAACTGCCGCCGATTCTCGCGCAGTTCGCCGGTGACGAGCGCGTGGACTTCCGCGCGGTGCTCACCGATCAACTGGCCCGCGAACACGGCCTCAACGCCGACGTGGTACTCGATTACGAGCTGAGTTTCTACGACACCCAGAGCGCAGCGGTTATCGGTCTGCACGGCGACTTCATCGCCGGCGCGCGTCTCGACAACCTGCTGTCGTGCTACGCAGGTCTGCAAGCCCTGCTGACCGCCGACACCGAAGAAACCTGCGTGCTGGTGTGCAACGACCACGAAGAAGTCGGTTCCTGCTCGGCCTGTGGCGCTGATGGCCCGATGCTGGAACAGACCCTGCGCCGTCTGCTGCCGGAAGGCGACGAATTCGTACGCACCATCCAGAAATCCCTGCTGGTCTCGGCCGACAACGCCCACGGCGTACACCCTAACTACGCCGAGAAGCACGACGCCAACCACGGCCCGAAACTCAACGCCGGCCCGGTGATCAAGGTCAACAGCAACCAGCGCTACGCCACCAACAGCGAAACCGCCGGCTTCTTCCGCCATCTGTGCATGGCCGAAGAAGTGCCGGTGCAAAGCTTCGTGGTGCGCAGCGACATGGGTTGCGGCTCGACCATCGGCCCGATCACCGCCAGCCACCTGGGCGTGCGCACCGTCGACATCGGCCTGCCGACCTTCGCCATGCACTCGATCCGCGAACTGTGCGGCAGCCACGACCTGGCCCACCTGGTCAAAGTGCTGAGCGCGTTCTACGCCAGTCGCGAATTGCCGTAGGAAACAGCCGGGATCGCAGCGTGGAGCTGCGATCCTCCGGCCTGTAGAACCGGCTCATTTCTGATACACATCAGCACCGTCCATCGAAAACCCACCTAGACTTAAATCATTCCCTTCGACAAGGCTGTCGCCATGATCTCGATGTCTGCGTTCCACTCCATGCTCATTCCCATCCTGTGCGGAATGATTCTGCTGGCCATCGGCTTCAACTTCCGCGACAAGAACGCCGGCGTGTTCGCCATGTGGATCGGCATGCTGATGATCCTGGCCACCGTGGTCTACAAGATCCTCGCCAAACTCAACGAATAAATCCGCGCCCGGCTCGCATTGAATCTGGCGGGCTCGTACACTCGCCCGATCCGCCCCTTGCGAGGTTGACCGCCTAGTGTTCGCTCGTCTTTTTGCCCTGCCCTGCCTGTTCCTCATCTGCCTGATGACCCTGATGTCGCCGGCACCTGCCGACGCCGCCGGTCTGCCGGGACTGCTCACGGGCTCCGGCAAGGCTCAGCCCGAAGCTCAGGAACCGCTCGGCCAGTCGCTGGACGAAGTCATCAAGTCGCTGGAAAACGACAAGCAACGCGCCCAGTTGCTGACCGACCTGAAAAAACTCCGCGACGCCACGAAAAAAGCCCAGGCCAGCCCCGAAGAAGGTGTGCTGGGACTGATCGGCGGCACCCTCGCCACTTTCGAAAAACAGTTCACCGGCGCCGACAGCCCGCTCAATCGCTGGTCCGCCGAATTCGACATGGCCCAGGATGAATTGAAAGGCCTGATGCTGCCGGCCAGCGAATGGCTGCCGATCATCTTCGCCTTCGCCGTGATCCTCGCGGTCTGGAGCCTGCTCGCCGCCGCGCTGATCTGGCTCGGCCACCGGGTACGCATGCGCTTCGGCCTGACCGAAGAACTGCCGCAAAACCCCCGGGCCCTCGACATGCTGCGCTTCGCCCTGCGCAAGCTCGGGCCCTGGTTGATCGCGTTGGTGATCACGGTCTACATGAGCTATGCATTGCCCTCGTCACTGGGCAAAAGCCTGGCGATGGTGCTGGCTTACGCGCTGGTGGTCGGCACCTGCTTCTCGGCGATCTGCGTGATCGCCTTCTCCGTACTCGACGGCCCGCATCGTCATCGCGCGCTTTACATCCTGCGTCACCAGGCCTTCCGCCCGTTGTGGCTGATCGGCAGCTTCGCCGCCTTCGGTGAAGCCCTGAGCGATCCAAAACTGGTGGCCGCCCTAGGCGTACACCTGGCCCACACCGCCGCCACCGTCGCCAACGTCCTCGCGGCGCTGTCGACCGGCCTGTTCATCTTGCGTTTCCGCCGGCCGATCGCCCACCTGATCCGCAACCAGCCCCTGTCCCGCCGCCTGACCCGCCGCGCCCTCAGCGACACCATCGAAATCCTCGGCACCTTCTGGTACATCCCGGCGCTGGTGCTGGTGGGCATCTCCCTGTTCGCCACCTTCGTCTCCGCCGGCGACACCAGCACCGCCCTGCGCCAGTCGCTGATCTGCACCGTGCTGCTGGTGTTGTGCATGGTCATCAACGGCCTCGTCCGCCGCCACGCCCTCAAACCCCAACGCGGCCCTAAACGCCATGCGCTGTATTCCGAGCGCCTGAAAAGCTTCTTCTACACCCTCGCCCACCTGCTGGTGTGGCTGGCCTTCATCGAACTCGGCCTGCGGGTCTGGGGCATGTCGCTGATTGGCTTCACCGAAGGCGAAGGTCACGACGTCAGCGTCAAACTGTTCAGCCTGATCGGCACGCTGATCTTCGCGTGGCTGATCTGGATCCTCAGCGACACCGCCGTCCACCACGCCCTCACCCGCTCCCGCAAAGGCCTGGCCAACGCTCGCGCGCAGACCATGATGCCGCTGATCCGCAACGTACTGTTCGTGGCGATCTTCATCATCGCCCTGATCGTCGCGCTGGCGAACATGGGCATGAACGTCACGCCTCTGCTGGCCGGTGCCGGCGTCATCGGCCTGGCCATCGGCTTCGGCGCCCAGTCACTCGTAGCAGACCTGATCACCGGCCTGTTCATCATCATCGAAGACTCCCTTGCCATCGACGACTACGTCGACGTCGGCGGCCACCTCGGCACCGTCGAAGGCCTGACCATCCGCACCGTCCGCCTGCGGGACATCGACGGCATCGTCCACACCATCCCGTTCAGCGAAATCAAAAGCATCAAAAACTACTCCCGCGAATTCGGCTACGCCATCTTCCGCGTGGCCGTGCCGTTCAACATGAGCATCGACGAAGCCATCAAACTGATGCGCGACGTCGGCCAGAAAATGCGCACCGACCCTCTGCAACGACGCAACATCTGGTCACCACTGGAATTTCAGGGCGTGGAAAGCTTTGAATCCGGCAACGCGATACTGCGCGCAAGATTCAAGACCGCACCGATCAAACAGTGGGAAGTTTCACGGGCGTTCAACCTATCGCTCAAACGACACCTGGATGAAGCCGGCCTGGACCTCGCAACCCCAAGAATGAACGTGCAAGTCATCACAGCAGGCGGTGGCCAAACCCAGGAATAACCCCTGACCGTCGGACCACCATCGCCGGCAACCGGATCGCAAAATGCGGCACAGCCGCCCCACTCAAAACAATGAGCGTTAGCTCGAGTAAAGCTTTTGACGTGCCGGCCCCATCGGAAGGCTGAGTGGAGGGATTTATCCGGGGGTGGGAGCGCAGCGACCGTGCGGCGCAGCCGCATGCATCGAGAGGA
>NZ_AKJQ01000080.1:0-7900 GCF_000282255.1 Pseudomonas sp. GM25
GCGCCGGCCAGCCGATATTGGCGGTGGCGATGACGTCCGGATGGCCGCTTTCAAGGGCGTTGAGTTTATGCTCGCGTAACTGCCGGGCCAGTGTTGGCTGAGTCAGCGAGTAGGTGCCCGCCGAGCCACAGCACAGATGCGCGTCCGGCACAGTCGTGAGGTTGAAGCCCAGTCGAGTCAGCACCGACTCCACCGCACCGCCCAGTTTCTGCGCGTGCTGCAAAGTACAGGGGCAGTGAAAGGCCAGGCGCTGATCAGCGTGGATGCCGAGGGATTCGAGCGGTTCGTCTCTTAGCACTTCCACCAGATCCCGGGCCAGCGTGCTGACACGTCTTGCCTTCTCGGCGTAGACCGGATCAGCGCCGAGCAAATGCCCGTAGTCCTTGATGAACGCACCGCAACCGCTGGCGGTCTGCACGATCGCCTCGGCACCCCGCTCGATGGCCGGCCACCACGCATCAATATTGTGGCGGGCGCGGTCAAGGCCGGTGGCCTGGGCGTCGAGGTGATAATCCACCGCGCCGCAACAGCCAGCCTCGCGGACCGGGATCACGCTGATGTCCAGACGATCCAGCACCCGTGCCGCTGCTGCATTGGTATTGGGTGACAAACCCGGCTGCACGCAACCCTCCAGCATCAGCACTTGCCGTGCATGGCGGATGACGGGACGTGGTGCGGGCATCACCGCGTCGCGTGGCAGTTTGTCTTGCAGGGCATCGGGCAGTAGCGCCCGGAACATCTGACCGCCATTGACCAACCCTTTGAACAACCGTGGATTGGGCACGATGTTTCGCAACCCTTCACGCAACAAGCGCTGCCCGAGCGGCCGCGGGACGGCGGCGTCCACCACCGCTCGGCCAATGTCGAGCAAGTTGTGATAATCCACGCCGGAAGGGCAGGTGGTTTCACAGTTACGGCACGACAGGCAGCGATCCAGGTGTTGCTGGGTTTTCGCCGTGACTTCGTTGCCTTCAAGCACCTGCTTGATCAAATAGATGCGCCCGCGCGGGCCGTCCAGTTCATCGCCGAGCAATTGATAAGTCGGGCAGGTCGCGTTGCAGAATCCGCAATGAACGCAGGTGCGCAGAATGCGTTCGGCCTCTTCGGCGCGGGGCAGTTGTCGGGCTTGCGGGCTGAGGGTGGTCTGCATGGCTCAAAGCTCCGCGTACAGACGCCCGGGGTTGAAAATGCCCCGGGGGTCGAGTTGTCGTTTGAGTTGGCGGTGATAGTGCAGCAGGGCGGGCGCCAGAGGATGGAACGGTTCATCGATCAGGCCGTGGCTGTAGCAGGTCGCATGCCCGCCGACTTCGCCGACCACTTTGCGAATGGTCGCCGCTTCGGCTGTCGATTTGAGCCAGCGTTGCGCGCCGCCCCAGTCGAGCCACTGCTCGCCGGGCAGGTTCAGGGGCGGCGTGTTGAGCGGCACGGACAGGCGCCAGAGCGGTTGGTCTTCATCGAAGAAGCCCAGGCGTTGCTCGTTGAGGTCGGCCCAGAACGAACTGTCGATCAGCTCTCCGCCAAGGCGATCATGGGCGGCCGCCACTGAACCTTTGCCACCCTCCAGACGCAAGCGCAATTGCCGGCCATCGTGACACGCGGCGCTGATCGGCAACGGCTGCTGGCCCCATTCGGCCAGACGCAGCAGGGCTTGTTCGCCGGTCATTTCCAGGCTGAGGCTCAGGCACGCTCGCGGTTTGGGCAGCACCTTGAGCGAGACTTCCGTGATAACCCCCAGCGAGCCGTAACTGCCGGTCATGAGGCGCGACAGGTCGTAGCCGGCGACGTTTTTCATGACTTCGCCGCCGAAGCGCAGGTGCTTGCCATGCCCCGTGATGATCCGCGTGCCCAGCACAAAATCGCGCACCGATCCCGACCACGGTCGACGCGGCCCGGACAGGCCCGTGGCGATCATGCCGCCGACCGTGGCGTCGTCGGCGAAGGCGGGCGGTTCGCACGCCAGCATCTGTTGCGAGCCGTCCAGCACAGCCAGCAGTTCTGCCAGCGGGGTACCGCAGCGTGCGGTGATCACCAGTTCGGTCGGGTCGTAGCTGACGATGCCGCGATGGGCGCGGGTGTCGAGAATCTCGCCACCGACGATGCGTCCGAGAAACGCCTTGCTGTTCGCCCCCTGGATACGCAGCGGCGTAGCAGTTTCCAGTGCACGGTTGACCTGTTCGAGCAGCGCGGCACTGTCATCGAAATCCTTCGATTCACCCATCAGAACCGCTCCAGTTCGGGGAAGGGCAATTGCCCGTGGTGCACGTGCAGGGCACCGAATTCGGCGCAGCGATGCAGGGTCGGAATGTTTTTGCCGGGATTGAGCAGGCCGCCGGGGTCGAAGGCTGCTTTTACGGCGTGGAACAGGGTCAGCTCATCACGGTTGAACTGCGCGCACATCTGGTTGATTTTTTCCCGGCCCACGCCGTGTTCACCGGTGATGCTGCCGCCAACCTTCACGCACAATTCGAGGATCTTGCCGCCCAGCGCTTCGGCGCGCTCCAGTTCGCCGGGCTGATTGGCGTCGAACAGAATCAGTGGATGCATGTTGCCGTCGCCGGCATGGAAGACGTTGGCAACCCGCAAGCCATATTCGGCTGAAAGCTGCGCAATCGCGTGCAGTACGCCGGGTAGCTCGCGGCGCGGAATGGTGCCGTCCATGCAGTAATAGTCCGGCGACAACCGGCCCACGGCGGGGAAGGCATTCTTGCGTCCGGCCCAGAATCGCACGCGCTCGGCCTCATCCCGGGCCTGGCGCAGTTCGGTGGCGCCGGCGTGTTCGAGCACTTGCCGGACCCGCGCGCAGTCATCGTGGACATCAGCCTCAACGCCATCGAGTTCGCAAAGCAGAATGGCTTCGGCATCCACCGGATAACCGGCGTGAATGAAGTCTTCGGCGGCGCGGATCGCCAGGTTGTCCATCATCTCCAGGCCTCCGGGGATGATGCCGGCGGCGATGATGTCGGCCACTGCGCGGCCGGCCTTTTCCACGGAGTCGAACGCCGCCAGCAGCACTTTGGCAGTCTGCGGTTTGGGCAAGAGTTTGACCGTAACTTCGGTTATCACCCCGAGCAGTCCTTCGGAACCGGTGAACAGTGCCAACAGGTCGAAACCGGGGGAATCCAGCGCGTCCGAGCCCAGCGTCAGATGTTCGCCATCGACTGTAAGAATCTCGACCTTGAGTAGATTGTGCACGGTCAGACCGTACTTGAGGCAATGCACGCCGCCGGCGTTTTCCGCCACGTTGCCGCCGATGGAGCAGGCGATTTGCGAAGACGGATCGGGCGCGTAATACTGCCCGAACGGCGCAGCAGCCTGGGAAATCGCCAGGTTGCGCACCCCGGGTTGAACCCGCGCGGTGCGGGCTTCGGGGTCGATCTGCAGGATATTGTTGAAGCGCGCCATCACCAGCAGCACGCCTTTTTCCAGAGGCAGGGCACCGCCAGACAAACCGGTCCCGGCACCTCGGGCTACCACCGGCACCCGCCGTTCGTCGCAGATTTGCAACACACCCTGAACCTCCTCGATGTGCCGTGGCAGTACCACCAGCAACGGCGTGGTGCGATAGGCGGAAAGGCCATCGCATTCATACGGCTTGAGTTCTTCAAGCTGATGCAGGACTTCAAGATCCGGCCACTGGCGCTGCAGGGCTTGCAACAACGCGGTTTTGTCGACGTCGGGCAAAACACCGTCGACCTGTTCGTCGTAGAGAATGTTCATGATCGCTGGACGACCCTCCGTTGTCGTTATTCGAGGTCGGTGCCGTTTTCCATCATTGGGTCGCTGACACCGAGAAGTAAAGCGTAGCGGCCGGTGGTCCGTTGTCTCCCGCGCTCCTGTAATATGCGGCCACTTCACCCCAACGAGGATGGAAAATGGATTCTCACTCGATTCTGGCCTTTACCCTGGTTGCCGCGATTGCCATCGCAAGCCCGGGGCCTGCGACCCTGATGGCGATCAACAACAGCCTGGCCCACGGTCAGCGTAGCGCGATCTGGTCATCTCTCGGCAATGCCAGCGGCCTGTTCTGTCTGTCGGCGGCGGCGATGCTGGGACTGGGGGCGTTGCTGGCCAGTTCCGAAATGCTGTTCAACGCGGTGAAAATCATCGGTGCCGGTTATCTGTTCTACCTCGGGATCCGGCAGTTGTTCAAAAAGGGTTCGATGCTCCCGGAGAGCGTGGAAGATGAGTCGAAGAAAGTCCGGCCCACTCGCAGTAAACTGTACAAGTCAGCGTTCCTGACGGCCGTGACCAATCCCAAGGCGACAATGTTCTTCACTGCACTGTTTCCGCAATTCATCGATCAGGGCGCGACATTGCTGCCGCAGTTTCTGATCCTCACCTCGATTTTCATGGCGTTGTCGGTGACATCCCTGACGCTCTACGCCGCGCTCGCCTCCCGCGCCAAGGGCGTGCTGACCCGGCCTGCACTGTCCCGATGGGTCAGTCGCGTAGTGGGGACTACGTTTATTGGTTTCGGGGCTGCGATTCTGACGATGCGTCGGCAGGCCGCGTAAGTAAAAGCCGTCCGACTGAAATCAGTCATCCATTCAAGGAAGCATTGCGTGGCACTCAGGGTTTTAGTGGTCGGCGGTTATGGACATTTCGGCAGCATTGTCAGCCGGCATTTGATCGGCATTTGATTGAGATGCCTGACATCGAGCTGCCGAAAATGGTTTTGGATGGATGTTGCCGGTTTTCTGGGGATGTTCGTGATCGTGCTGCTGATGGTGACGAAGATGACGCCGGGACAGTGGGCGGACCTGTTGGTGTAGCGAACGCAACGCCCGATACACCCGCACTGGACGTCGCGTCGTATCAGGCGAAGCTCAATCCAGATCGCTTGCTTGATGTCGCTCTGGAACCTGGCTCGCTTCATCGCCCCACGTCCGGTTGACGCGCTGGCCACGAATCACCGCAGGCCGTTCGGCAATCTCTTGCGCCCACCGCTGCACGTGGGTGTATTCGTGAGCGGAAAGAAACTCGGCGGCGGAGTACACGTTGTTGCGCACCAGTTGCCCGTACCATGGCCAGACCGCGATGTCGGCGATGGTGTACTCGTTGCCGGCGAGGTAGCGGCTTTCGCTCAGGCGGCGATCGAGCACATCCAGCTGCCGCTTGGTTTCCATGGTGAACCGGTTGATCGGGTATTCGAGCTTGTCCGGTGCATACGCGTAGAAATGCCCGAAACCGCCGCCCAGGTAGGGTGCCGAGCCCATCTGCCAGAACAGCCAGTTCAGGGTTTCGGTGCGTCCCGACAGGTCGGTGGGCAGGAAGGCGCCAAATTTTTCCGCCAGATAGAGCAGGATCGAGCCGGATTCGAAGACGCGAATGGCCGGTTCTACACTGCGATCCAGCAGCGCCGGAATTTTCGAATTGGGGTTGATCTCGACAAAGCCGCTGGAGAACTGGTCGCCCTCGTTGATGCGGATCAGCCAGGCGTCGTACTCGGCGTCGGTGCGCCCGAGCGCCAGCAACTCCTCAAGCAGGATGGTCACTTTCACGCCGTTGGGCGTGGCCAGCGAATACAGTTGCAACGGATGCTTGCCGACCGGCAGCGTCTTGTCGTGCGTCGGCCCGGCAATCGGGCGATTGATGCTGGCGAACTGGCCGCCGGACGGAGCGATGTGTTTCCAGACCTTGGGTGGAGCATAGGGCGCCTTGCTCATGAAACGGACCTCATCGGTTGCATGCCGGAATGGAGTGAGCCGGACGGGGAGCGTGCCGGGCTCATGTCGAACAGGACACCATAGAAGGGCGTTTGAATGCCACTGGTTGTTCGCTGAAATGGTTTGGGTAAAAGACAAGCCCCGCAGGTGCCGGGTGACCGCTTCTTCTATATAGAAGAATGTTATTTGTCGGTAGCAGAGCTATGGCGCGGACATGTGCGCAATTGCGCCGGACTCACGCCGAGGCGCTGTTTGAAGGCTGTGGTCATATGCGCCTGCGAGTTGAAACCGCAGGCGAGGGCGATCTGCGAAAGACTATCCGTTGTATCGCGCATTGACGCTCGGGCTTTGGCCAATCGTCTGTCGATCAGGTAACTATGGGGGCTTTTACCGGTTGCCTGCTTGAAGGCACGCATGAAGTAACCCTCGGACAACTCCAGCAATTGCGCCATCGCCGGGACGGCGAGCGGGCTGCCGAGACTGGCGTCGATGAATTCATCCAGCAGGCGCATGCGGCTGCTGGTGATCGAGCCTGGAGGCGACACCGCTTCATGACCTTCGACCCGTTCCGCCAGACCGAGCGCCCAGCTTTCCCAGTCATCATCCAGAGAGGCTTGCAGCAGCGCACTGCGCATTCGCGACGCGAGGTGAATGGCCTGCGGGTCGATGCGATTATTGAACGCCCGGTCACCCGCCAGTGCCGTGCCGTCGGTGCGTATCACTCGCAGGTACTCGCCGCCCATGGGCGACTCGGACAGCACGTCACATCCAGCCGGAACAAACGCCAGGCCATTGGGCATCGCATCGAAGGGGCGTATCCGGTCAGTACCAATGGCGTGCACGCCGTGCTGGCTGTCGAAGGCAAAGCCGATCGCTGACTGGGTCGCCACGTACCGCGCCGAGTAGGCTGCGCCCGGCAGCAACTCGATCGCCCACGGACCGGCCTCGATACGACGTATCGGTTCAGCGACGGTTATGGGGTGGCGCCGGTTTCGATGGTTCATGAGCACCATAGTAGAGAAGAGGTCGGATAAAAGTCAGGTCGGTTTTTTGAAAGCCGACGTGGTGCGTCCGTGCCTAGACTGGGCCAAAGTCCAGGGAGCCATCTAAATGCACACATTCACTCGCGACGACATCGAAAACGCTGCCCGCCAGGTTTACCAGGTGATGCCGCCTACCGCCCAATACCGTTGGCCGTTGCTGGCCGAGCGGTTGGGCTGCACCGTTTGGGTCAAGCATGAAAACCATACACCGACCGGCGCCTTCAAGGTGCGTGGCGGTATCACCTTCATGCACTGGCTGCGTCGTGAGCATCCGGCTGTCAAAGGTATCGTCTCCGCGACGCGCGGCAATCACGGTCAGAGTCTGGCGCTGGCAGCGCGGGCGGTGGGCCTGAAAGCGTTGATCGTAGTACCGCAGGGCAACTCGGTGGAAAAGAACAATGCCATGCGCGGCTTTGGTGGTGAGGTGGTCGAGTACGGGCGTGATTTTGACGAGGCCCGTGAAGAGGCGGCGCGCCTGGCGCAGGAGCATGACCTTTTTCTGGTGCCGCCGTTTCACGTTGAACTGGTCAAGGGCGTGGCGACCTATGCGCTGGAGCTGTTCGGTGCGGCGCCGGATCTGGATACGGTTTACGTGCCCATCGGCTGCGGATCGGGGATCTGTGGTGTCATCGCTGCTCGCGACGCGCTAGGACTGAATACTGAAGTGGTGGGGGTGGTGTCCACGGAGGCCGCGGCTGCCAAGCTGTCGTTCGAAGCGAATGTGATCTGCGAAACGGCGTCGGCGAATACCTTTGCCGATGGCCTGGCTGTGCGCAAGCCGATTGCGCAGGCGTTCGACATCTATAAGGAAGGGGCGGCGAGGATCATCTCGGTCAGCGAAGGCGAGATTGCCGAAGCCATGCGTGTGTATTACACCGATACCCATAACCTTGCAGAGGGTGCAGGCGCCTCAGCGTTGGCTGCGTTGATGCAGGAGCGTGGGAGGATGGAGGGGAAGAAGGTCGGGGTGATTCTGTCCGGGGGGAATATCGACCGGTCGGTGTATGCGAAGGTGATTGGTTGATTACGGATGTGTAGGCGGGGTCGGCATTCAGTGGTAGCGATACGTTCGCGTCTATATAGAAGCGGCCTTTTTCCCTCTCTTGATAGAAAACGCAAATTAAGGGTTGACGGCAGATTCTGAGTCTCTATAATTCGCCCCACTTCCGGCGCAGTCGAAACGGAAAACTC
>NZ_AKJQ01000081.1:0-9072 GCF_000282255.1 Pseudomonas sp. GM25
AGATGCGCCCGCTCATAGCGCAACAGCAGCGAACGGCCAGCCCCGTTATCCAGCCGCTGAATCCGGTCGGAAAGATCCCGATGCACCGTCAGACGATTGCCATACGCATCGCTGACAGCCGTCAGACGCCCAGCCCGAAAGTGATAAAACCGCGCCGCGTCCCCCGCCAGCGCAACAATCAACTCCTCCGGCTCATCCCCCAAAAAGATCGCCGCCCGCGACAAACTGTTGTGGATCGCCGGCCGCTCAACGCTCGGCAACGGAAACCGCGTCCGCCGGTTCTCGTGATCCACCCAGACCACCGAAGCGCCATCAACCTCCAGCCGATGCGCCAGCGAGTGACTCCAGCCAAACCCCAGCCCGACATCGATCTCGGCCGCGCTGGTGCGGTACAACCGGCTGAACTCGAACGGCAACAGCCCGTCGAGCACGCCGTCAGTCAGGGTCAGCAATTCCTCACCAGTGACCATCGACACCGGACACCCATTGGTACAGGTCAGCGGCGCACAATCGGCACTATCACCGTTGGGATTTTTCGCCTGATCCGAAGCATCATCCCGAGGCTCATGCCGCTCCATTCGCGTCATGCCTTGGGACTTGTCACGGACAACGGCAGCTGGATTAGGCACCGTCAGCACCAGCGCATCCACTGTGTGAATCTCCAGCGGAATGGCCGGTGTCGGCCGCAACGGTGCCTGCCGCGCATTGACCATCAACGGTTTCAAAGCGCTCGCATGCCGGGTCAGGTCAGGCGCCGAGGTCACCGCTGCCAGCCGCAACGCCGAAGCCGCCAGCCATTCCCGCGCACGCGGCGACTTGATCTTGCCCAGTACCTTGGTGCTCAACCGCAGCGGCACACCCATGCCACCTGACACACACATCAGCAGAAAACTGACCAGCAGCTCGGCCCGAACCTCAGCCACTACCTCGGCGAGATACTGCGGCGGCAACATCTTCAGCCAACTGGTAAAGGCCGCCAGATAAATGAACAGCAACGGCTCATCGCCGAGCATCAGCAGGCCATTGGCAATGGCTTCGCTGGACGCCTCGAGCAAGGCATCCAGTTCAGCGCTGGACAGGTACTGCAGAAGCTTTTCGCTGTTGGCCTGCAAATCGGCGAGCAGGGCAAACAGCTGCTTCACGTCATCCCAGACGCCATTCAGCGCGGATTCGAAGCCGTGCCAGTCACCCTCTTGCAGTTGGCCGAAACGCTCCAGGAAGCCGGCACTGGAAAACTCGGTCCATTGCGGGTGGAGCTCGGTCCATTCCGCACGCAGCCATTTCTCCAGACCATCGATCAAGCCCTGGTAGGAGGCATACAAGGCTTTAACGTGGTCGGTGGAAACATCGGGAAAGAAGGTGATGCGATAACGCTGGCCCCGGTCGCAATCGTCGACCTTGAGAATGCCGCTGGGGCCGATGGTGTAACGCAGTGGATCGCCGAAACCCAAAACACCGTCGACATCGGAAATGACCGGTTCAAGGATCACCGGCGTGTCGCCGATCGGCACAAACCGCGCGGCTTCGAACATGTGCACCAGCGTCAGGGAGCCGGTAGCGGAACACATGGCGACAGAGGAACTGATGGGTTTGCGGCTGGCGACCGGCGCACTGAGCCGGACATCGTTGCCGACCTGGAACACTTGCTCGACACCCAGCGCGGTGCCCGTCCAGAACTGCTCGGCCCAGGCGTCATAGTTGTTGAGACAGAGGCGAAACTCCTTAAACAGCTTTTCGACGTCGGGCTGATCAGGGTTCAGCGCAGCGACCACCAGCAAACCAATGCTGTTGTTCAGTTTCAGGAGTTGGTCAGATGGAAGCATTCGCAGTCACTCGCGCGCATCAGGGGAATGGCGCGAAACTTTGCGGGGGATCAAACAGGAAAGAAGTCAGCCGAGTAGGCGATGTCTGTAGGGCGATTCTCTAAATGTGCGGGAGGGCGTTCGGCGGACAACCGACATTGCCCGTTGCTCAACCTTGGCCGCGCTCGTTATGCTGCTGAACCCTTTAATCAGATCCAAGCAGCGGCGCTACCCGCGCCGCCCGGGATGTCTTTGATAACGGATCCGATGATGAATGCACCGCTGAAGGCGTTCGGCCCGATCAAGGCCGTGATTTTCGATATGGACGGTTTGCTGCTGGACACCGAGGGCATCTACACCGAGGTCACCTCGCTGATTGCCGAGCGTTACGGCCGCACTTTCGACTGGAGCATCAAGCAGAACATCATCGGCCGTGGCGCCGGCGATCTGGCGCGTTATGTGGTTGAAGCGCTGGACCTGCCGATCACTGCCGAAGAATTTCTGGTGATCCGCGAGCCGCTGATGCGCGAGCGTTTTCCCACTGCGCAAGCGATGCCGGGCGCCGAGGAACTGATCCGCCACCTCAAGGCGCACAACATTCCGATTGCGGTCGGCACCAGTTCGTCCCGTCAGTCGTTCGGTCAGAAAACCACGTTGCACCGCGACTGGTTCGCGTTGTTCGACTTCATCGTCACGGCTGATGATCCTGAAGTTGGCGCAGCCAAACCAGCGCCGGATATTTTCCTCACCGCCGCTCGCCGTCTCGGTGTGGCGCCGGAAGATTGCCTGGTGTTCGAAGACTCGCCATTTGGTGTGACGGCGGCGAAAGCGGCCGGCATGACCGCCATCGCCATTCCCGATGCCGCCATGGCCGATGAAAAATATGCACACGCCGACGGGATTCTTCGTACGTTGAAAGCGTTCACGCCGAGTGCATGCGGATTGCCGGCGCTCGACTGGGCCTGATCAAATTGCGAACAAAAAAACGCCGCCCCTCTATTAAGGAGGGGCGGCGTTTTTCGTTATCGACTATCCGATCAATCAGGCGCCGAAACCACCGTCGATGGTCAGGCTGGCACCAGTGATGTAACCGGCCTCGGGGCTGGCGAGGTAGGCAACGAAGCTGGCGATTTCCTCGGCTTTACCGTAACGACCCACCGCCATCAGCGGGATCAGGCTGTCGGCGAACTCGCCATGAGCCGGATTCATATCGGTGTCGACCGGGCCGGGCTGCACGTTGTTGATGGTGATGCCGCGTGGGCCGAGGTCGCGGGCCAGGCCTTTGGTCAGGCCGACCAGTGCGGATTTGCTCATCGCATACACGCCGCCTCCGGCGAAGGGCATGCGGTCGGCGTTGGTGCTGCCGATGTTGATGATGCGCGAGCCTTCACCCATGTGTTTGGCGGCTTCCTGGCTGGCGATGAACACGCTGCGCACGTTGATTGCCAGGGTCTGGTCGAAGTCTTCCAGTTTGAAGTCTTCCAGCGGCGCGACGGCCAGCACGCCGGCGTTGTTGACCAGAATGTCGAGGCGGCCAAAGGTTTCGACAGTGGCGCTTACGGCGTGGCGAATGGCGCCGGCGTCGGCGCTGTCAGCCTTGATCGCCAGGGCTTTGCCGCCGGTGGCGGTGATGCTGTTTTGCAGTTCTTCAGCCTTGGCGGCCGAGCTGACGTAGGTAAAGGCAACCGCGGCGCCTTCAGCGGCCAGGCGTTTGACGATGGCGGCACCGATGCCGCGAGAGCCGCCTTGAATCAGAGCGACTTTACCGCTGAGGTGTTGAGTGGTCATGTTCGATCTCCAGAAGTTTCAAGGCAGGCTGCCTTGGTGTGGTGTCGAGTATCTGCCCCTCGCCAATAGGCGGGTAGACCGTGGTTGCTATAGTCTGTGTAAACCAAAAGTTTAGAGTGGCGGCCATGGAAACCTTCAGCAGTATCGAATGCTTCGTGCGTAGCGCCGAAGTCGGCAGCTTTGCCGAGGCTGCGCGACGCCTGAGCCTGACACCGGCCGCCGTGGGTAAGAGTGTGGCGAAACTGGAAGCGCGCCTCGGCGTGAGGCTGTTCCAGCGTAGCACCCGAAGATTGACCCTGACGGAAGCGGGGCAACTGTTTCTGAGTGAGGTCAGCGGCAGTCTCACCACCATCCAGAATGCGGTGAACAATCTGGCCAGCGCCGGTGGCCAACCGGCCGGTACGCTGAAAGTCAGCATGGGCACGGTGTTCGGCCGCTTGTACATCGTGCCGTTGCTGGGGGAATTCCTGACAAGGTTTCCGGCGATCAACCCGGACTGGCACTTCGATAACCGCCAGGTCGATCTGATCGGCCAGGGTTTCGATGCAGCGATTGGCGGTGGTTTCGAGCTGCCCCTGGGCGTGGTGGCGCGCAGGCTGACGCCGGCGCATCGGGTGTTGGTGGCTTCTGCGGATTATCTGGATCGGTACGCGCCGATCAGCGAGCCGGACGACCTCAAGCTGCACGACGGCATCCTGATCCGCTCACCACAGACCGGTCGCGTGCGCTCCTGGCAGTTGACGCATCGCACCCGGCAACACAGCCCGCTGACGCTCAAGGCACGAATGACCATGAGCGATTCAGAAGCCGCCTGCGCCACGGCGGCGCAGGGGTTGGGGATTGCACTGGTGAGCATGCCGTTCGCGGTCGGCTACCTTGAGGCGGGGACTTTGCAGCGAGTCCTTCCCGACTGGTACGTCGACGACGGCAACATCTCCATCTATTACGCCGAACACAAACTGCTGCCGGGCAAGACTCGAGCGTTCGTCGATTTTGTCATCGAGCAGTTTTCAGCCCTGGGCCTCGCCGAACGTTTCAACGCGCAAAACGTGCTGGCCAGCCGATGATGGTTTTCGGCCGTGGCGTTGCGTAAGTCCGCACCTTGGACGTCGACAGGCCCAGTCGCACCAGCGATTCAGCGATGGTCACAGCGGCGGTGACGCCATCGATCACCGGCACTCCGGTGCGCTGACGGATCTTCTCGTCGAGCCCGGCCATGCCGCCGCAACCGAGGCAGATCACTTCGGCTTTATCCTGAGTCACCGCCAGTTCCGCCTGATGCACGATGGCTTCCAGAGCGCGCTGCGGTTCATGTTCCAGTTCCAGAACCGCCAGACCACTGGCGCGCACCGAGGCGCAGCGATCCCAAAGACCGGAGAGTTTCAGCCGATCCTCGATCAACGGCACGGTGCGATCCAGCGTGGTAACCACCGAATAGGCGTGGCCGAGGAACATCGCGGTGCTGGCCGCCGCATCGGTGATGTCCACCACTGGCACGTTGAGCAACTCCTGCAAACCTTCACGACCGTGTTCGCCGTAACCGGCCTGGATTACTGCGTCGAACGGTTGGTCGTAGGACATCACCCGGTCCATCACGGCGATGGCGGCCAGATAACTTTCGAAATTGCCCTCGACGGAATCGGCGCCAAAGTGCGGCGTCAGGCCGACAATCTCGGTGCCGGGGGAGGCGACGGCCTGCGCCGAGCGGGCGATGGCCTGGGTGATGGATTCGGTGGTGTTGACGTTGACCACGAGAATTCGCATGGGAAGTCCTTATTACGGTTGGTTCTGCGGCCCCGCGAAGGGCCGCCAAAAGATTCAGTGGCTGACGTTGTCGACGGCGATGGCTTCACCGTCGACATCGGCGTAGTGCGGCTGGCGTTTGGCGATGATCAGGTAGAGCATCCCGGCAATGCCGGCGCCGATCAGCCAGGAGAAGGGCGAAACGCTGTGGAAGCCCGGCACCAGCGCCAGAACGATCGCGATCAGCGCGGCCGGAATGAACGCCGCCACCGCCCGCAGATTGACCCCGCGGCTGTAGTAATACGCGCCGTTCGGGTTTTCGCTGTACAGCTGCGGCACGTGGATCCGGCCTTTGCGGATCAGCCAGTAGTCGACCATGATCACGCCGTACAACGGGCCGAGCAGGGCGCCGAGGCCGGACAGGAAGTACACGATCACCAGCGGGCTGTTGTAGAGGTTCCACGGCAGGATCAGCACCGCAATCGTTGCGCTGATCAGCCCGGCGCGGCGGAAGGTCAGGTATTTCGGCGCCAGGTTGCTGAGTACGAAGGCCGGGGCGACGAAGTTGGCCATGATGTTCACCGCCACGGTGACGATCAGGAACGCCAGGCAACCGAGCACCAGAAAGAACGTGTTGGGGATCGAGGCGATGATCTCGGTCGGGCTTTCGATGATCCGGTTGTTGATCTGAAATTGCGCACCGCACAGCAGGACGGTGATCCCGGCGAACACCAGAATATTGACCGGCAGGCCCCAGAAGTTTCCGATCTTGATCGTCTTGCGGCACGGTGAAGAGCGGGCGAAATCGCAGAAATTGAGGATTAGCGTGCCGTAGATCGCCAGCCACAAGGCGCCGCCGGCAAAGATGTTGCGCCACATCTCGCCGCCGGTCAGCGGTTCGCGGATTGACCAGGCGATGGTCGCGTTGGCCTGGGTGTACATCCACGCGGCGAGGCAGGCGACGGTCAGTAGAATCACCGGCCCGGCGAAGGCTTCGTAGCGGCGGACCATTTCCATGCCGTAGGCGAGGATCGCCAGTTGCACGAACCAGATCGCCACGAAACACACCCAGCCCAGGCTCGACAGGCCGAGGATCGAGTTGTGATCGTAGTCGGCGAAACCGGGATGGATCGCCGTGAGCAGCACGCGAAACACCACCGACGCCAGGTACGTCTGAATCCCGAACCAGGCGATGGCGATCACCGCCCGGATCAATGCAGGAATCTGTGCCCCGTGAATGCCGAAACTGATCCGGCTGATCACCGGAAACGGCACGCCGGTTTTCTGCCCCATGTAACCGGACAGGTTCATGAAGAAATACACCAGTGCCGCGCCGATCCCCAGCGACAGCAGAATCTGCCAGCCACCCAGGCCCAGGGCGTACAGACCGATCGCAAACGAGTAGTTGGCGATGTTGTGCACATCGTTGGTCCACAGGGCAAAGATGCTGTACTTGCCCCAGCGCCGTCCTTCGACCTTGGTCGGCGCGAGATCGCTGTTGTGCAGACGCGGGCTCAGTTGCAACGGTTCGGCGATGCCATCATCGGGCACGCTGTGGTCGAGGGGTGAAGAGGCGGGCAGATTCAGCGCGATGTTGTTATTGGAGAGACTCGTACGCATTCCGGCAGGCTCCTGATGTTCGGGCCACGATGACTGTGCATGAGCGTTCGGGCTCGGCAGATCTTCGTCGGGGCGGTGAAAACATCACTGGTTACGGGGCATCTGCAGCCTGTACGGGATAGGGCGCTTCAGGCTTGCGGATCGAAAGTGTGGGTTCATGTTTTGCGGTTTTGTATACAAAACATGTATGCACTAAAGCCAGATCTGTGCCAGCCGCCGATCTATGAAAACCACCGCTGATTTCGAAAAGTTATTGAGGCGCGCCAAGTCATTGAATTACTGGCGATATAAATTGACCGTTCGAACAGGTATTTATTTTTCGGGAGGGATTTTGGCGGACGCCGGGAGGGAGTGTTTTTGGAGCTTGATGTAACTTTTCAGGGCGCAGAAACAGAAAGTGCACACATAAATGGCACCGATGGTGACATTCGTGTGTACACATTTTTCAAGGTAGGTAGCGAACACTGTGGGAGCTGACTTGCTCCCACGGGGCATCAGGGGTTATGCCTTGCTGATGATATTCCCGGCATGCAACCCGCATTCTTTCTGGGTCGCTTCTTCCCACCACCAGCGGCCTTCGCGTTCGTGCTGGTTCGGCAGGACAGGGCGGGTGCAGGGTTCGCAGCCGATGCTGATGAAACCGCGCTCATGCAGGCTGTTGTACGGCAGCTCCAGCATGCGGATGTAGCCCCATATTTCCTCGCTGGTCATCTGCGCCAGCGGGTTGAACTTGTACAGGGTGCGCTCCGGGGTGGAGAACGCTGTATCGATTTCCATCACCGCCACGGCGCTGCGGGTGCCTGGGCTCTGGTCGCGGCGCTGGCCGGTGGCCCAGGCTTTGACGCCGGACAGCTTGCGGCGCAGCGGCTCGATCTTGCGGATCCCGCAGCATTCGCCGTGACCGTCCTTGTAGAAGCTGAACAGGCCTTTTTCCTTCACGAACGGTTCAAGTTTCGTGTAATCCGGCGAGACCAGTTCGATGTCGATCTTGTAGTGCTCGCGCACCTGGTCGATGAAGCGGTAGGTTTCCGGATGCAGACGACCGGTGTCGAGACTGAACACCTTGACGTTCTTGTTCAGCTTCCAGGCCATGTCCACCAGCACCACATCCTCGGCGCCGCTGAAAGATATCCACAGGTCATCGCCGAACTCGGCGAACGCGAGTTTGAGGATGTCCTGCGCGGATTTGTTGGCATAGGTCGTGGCGAGTTCCACGACGTCGAACGTTGGGCTCATCAGGGCGGCTTCCTACAGGTCGGTGGCGCTGGGCGCTCTATATGGCGGCGATGTTAACAAAAAGCAACGCCCGCCGGGGCAGCCTCTGCGTTGCGCGCTCCAGGTCGAGCCGCTAGAGTTCGGGCTCGCTCGACTCAATAAACATTACAAACGGGAGTGTCTTGTGGAAATCGCCTGTCTTGATCTTGAAGGGGTGCTGGTGCCGGAAATCTGGATCGCCTTCGCCGAAAAAACCGGAATCGAATCGCTCAAGGCCACCACCCGGGACATTCCCGACTACGACGTGCTGATGAAACAGCGCCTGCGCATCCTCGACGAGCATGGCTTGAAGCTTTCGGACATCCAGGAAGTGATCGCCACCCTCAAGCCGCTGGACGGCGCGGTGGAGTTCGTCAACTGGCTGCGCGAGCGGTTTCAGGTGGTGATTCTGTCGGACACGTTCTACGAGTTTTCCCAGCCGCTGATGCGTCAGCTGGGCTTTCCGACCTTGCTTTGCCATCGACTGATTACCGATGACACCGGGCGGGTGACCAGTTACCAGTTGCGTCAGAAAGATCCGAAACGTCAGTCGGTCCTGGCCTTCAAGAGCCTGTATTACCGGGTGATTGCGGCGGGGGATTCCTACAACGACACCAGCATGCTGGGCGAAGCGGATGCGGGGATTCTGTTCCATGCGCCGGATAACGTGATCCGCGAGTTTCCGCAGTTTCCGGCGGTGCATACGTTTGCAGAGTTGAAGCAGGAGTTTCTCAAAGCCTCGAACCGCGACCTGTCCCTGTAATCACCTGATGATCGTTCCCACGCTCTGCGTGGGAATGCAGCCCGGGACGCTCTGCGTCCCAAGATCGGACGCGGAGCGTCCATTGAGGCATTCCCACGCGGA
>NZ_AKJQ01000082.1:0-23164 GCF_000282255.1 Pseudomonas sp. GM25
TGGCGGCAATCGTCCCGCCGATCTGCCGCGCGGATATTTCTTGCAGCCGACGATCTTCACCGAAGTGCCCCTCGACAGTGCGCTGTGGTGTGAAGAGATCTTCGGCCCGGTGATCTGCGTGCGCAGTTTCGCTACGGAAGCCGAGGCGATTGCCCTGGCCAACGACAGTCAGTTCGGTCTGGTCGCCAGCGTCGTCACGCGCAATGCCGAGACCGCGGATCGGGTCGCCAACGCCTTGCAGGCGGGGCTGGTGTGGCTCAACGCGCCGCAGGTGATCTTCCCGCAGACGGCGTGGGGCGGCTACAAACAGAGCAGCATCGGCCGCGAATTGGGCCCGTGGGGCCTGGCGGCATTTCAGGAAATCAAGCACGTGATCCGCGCGCTCTGAATGCCCGAAAAAGGTCAGCGCATGCCTCGCAACGAGGCATGCGCCGGCGTCATGGCTCCAATGAGTTTTTATCGATAGTCAGGTGTTTTGCACGACCTCAGGATGAACCCGCAGACCACGCTCAAGCCCTTTGAAACCGGGCGCTTGAGCGGTTCCGGTCAGGCAGATGCAAGGGTTGCGATCAGTCTCATACTTACAAGAATAATGGGAGTCCTAAATGGGCGAGCACGATCTGAACAGGCGTCAATTCATCAAAACCGTCGGCGTGGCCTCGGTGGCTGCGGCGGCCATGAGCATGCCCTTCATCCGGGCCAGTGCCAGCGACACCCGCTTTGCCGGCAAGACCCTGCGCCTGTTGACCTGGTCCGATGACACGGGCCTGGCCGCGCTGCGCAATATCGCCGCAACGTTCGAAGCCAAGACTGGCGCCAAAGTGATTGCCGACCGCACCGGCAGCACCTCGGAAATGGTCGCCAAACTCAAGGCCGGCGGTGACCGTCCGCAGTACGACATCATCACTCTGGCTGGCGTTGGCGCCGAAGGTCTGGCCGCTGCCGGGCTGCTGGAAAAACCCGATCTCAACCGCATTCCCAATCTGGTCGACGTTCCGGAAAAATACCGCACCGGGGCCAATGGCCACGGCATCGGCTACCTGCTGTGGTGCAACAGTCTGGTCTACAGCACTCGTACCCAGAGCACCGCGCCGGACAGCTACGCCGCGCTGTGGGACGGCGATCTGGCGCCGAACATTTTCCTGCCGCCGCCGAACTGGACCGAGGCGATGGACCTGATCATCATCGCCGCGAAACTGGCCGGTGGCGACGAACACAACATCGAACCGGGCTTCAAGAAACTCGCCGAGCTGAAAGACCGCGTGGTGACTCTGGGCGAAAACCCCAACCAGATTGCCGAACTGTTCCGCACCGGCTCCCTGGACATGGGCGGCCTCTATGCCCCGGCGTTTTTCCCCAAGCAGATCCGCGATCCGAACTATGGCCTCGGTGCCACGTTCGGCATGAAGGAAGGTTTCTACACCGACCTGATGCTTTCGGTAATGCCGAAGAATCGTCCGGGCGACAGCGACCTGGCCTACGCCTTCATCGACCACTCTCTCGACCCGCTGGTGCAGGGCAAGATGGCCGAAGACATCTTCAACGGCCCGGTCAACGCCAAGGCGATCATCTCCGCCGAAGCGCGCAAGAGCCCGTTCATCCTCACGCCGGAGCAGATCGCGGAGAAGGCGATCATGCACGACAACGCCTTCCTGGCGACCGTGCATGACCAGTGGATTCGTCGCTACACGGAAATCTTTTCTTCCTGACGCCGACCTTCCGGGGCACCGCATGATCGGGGTGCCCGGGAGATTCGTTCTCCATTGACGAGATCATTGCTATGGAACATCAATCCCTGACCCAACCGGTCGGCGCGGGTGACGTGCGCCCGGCGCGCGGTGTTTCGCCGACGGCGCGGGCGTGGTTTTTCCTCACGCCGTCGATGCTGTTTCTCGGCGTGCTGATTGCCGCCAGCCTGCTGGTGCTGCGCATGAGTGTCGGCACCAAGGGCGCGGAGTGGTCCGGTTTCAGCCTGGCCAGTTACGCGCAGTTGCTCGAACCCTACTACCTCAAATCGTTGCTGCTGACCTTGCGTCTGGCGCTGATCAGTGCGGTGATTGCGGTGGTCTTGGCGATCCCGGTGGCGTACACCATGTCGCGTCTGACCTCGCCATTCGTGCGGCGGATTTTCCTTGCGGCGGTGCTGTTGCCACTGCTGGTCAACCTGCTGCTGCAAAGCTACGGCTGGCTGGTGATCCTGGGCCCCGGCGGCATGCTCAACCAGACCCTGATGGGCCTCGGTCTGATCAAGCGTCCGATCATGTTGCTGTACAACCAGAACGGTGTGCTGATGGGCCTGGTGCAGACCGCGTTTCCGCTCGCCGTACTGCCGATTGCCAGCGCCATGCGTGGTGTCGCCCGCAGCTACGAAGAAGCTGCCGCCACCCTCGGTGCCAGTCGTTTTCAGGTGTTCCGTCAGGTGGTGTTGCCAATGAGTCTGCCGGGGATCATCACCGGCGCGACGCTGGTGTTCGCCTACAACGCCAGCAGCTTCGTGGTGCCGCTGTTGCTCGGTGGCCGTCGCGTGCCGATGCTCGCGGTGATGGTGCATGACCAGATCGCCCCGCTGATGAACTGGCCCGCCGCGTCCGCCGCCGGTGTGGTGCTGATCGTCACCACGCTGGCGATCATGACCTTGTCCGAATACATCACCGGCCGCCGTCGCCGTCTGCTGGAGGCTTCGCAATGAGTGCCCTGATCAAGAAGCGTCAGTCGCTGTTGCCGGGCGATACCGGCAAGTTCGCCGGCATCCTGTCCGGGATCATTTTGTTCCTGGCCGTGTTGCCGATCCTGACCATGATCGTGATGTCGTTCAGCGGTGCGTCGAACCTCGACTTCCCGCCGAGCAGCTACAGCCTGCAGTGGTACAAGGCGGCGTGGCACACCTTCGTTTCGCCCGATGCCAGTGATGTGCTGAGCCTCGGCCAGGCCATGGGCACCAGTTTGCTGGTGTCGTGCCTGACGATGATTTTCGCCACGCTGATCGCGGTGCCGGCGGCTTACGCGCTGACCCGTTGCGAGTTCCGTGGCAAGGGCGTGGCGCTGCAATTGATGTCGCTGCCGCTGGTGTTTCCGATGGTGGTGCTGGGGCTGGCCTTGTTGCTGGTGTTCGACAGCCTGCCGTTCCACATGACGACCTCGCGGCTGGTGATCGCCCACGTGATTCTGGCGCTGCCGTTCGTGGTGAAGAACTGCACGGCGGCCATGCTTTCCATCGGCAGTGAAGTCGAAGAGGCCGCGCAGATGCTCGGCGCTTCGCCGTTGCGCGCCATCGTCGATGTGGTGGTGCCGCTGATGAAATCGGGGATTCTGGCGGGGATGCTGCTGGCGTTCATCGTCTCGTTCAACGAATTCACCGTGACCTATTTCCTCTACACCATCGACGTCATGACCGTGCCGATCTGGATGTACAGCCGCACCGTGTCATCGCTCGACCCTACCGTGTTCTCGTTTGCCGTGCTGATCGTGCTGATCGACTTCGTCCTGATCTGGGCGCTGGAGAAGCTGGTCGGCGAGGGCGGCGTGTCCTTTTGATTTCTTGAGGTGATTTTTATGTCTGGTCTGATTCTGGAAAACGTCGAGAAACACTACGGCTCGGCTTGCGCGGTAAAAGACGTCAACCTGCATTTGCCCGAGGGCAAACTGGTGTGCTTCCTCGGCCCGTCGGGTTGCGGCAAGACCACGTTGCTGCGAATGATCG
Source organism: Pseudomonas sp. GM25 (assembly GCF_000282255.1). NCBI lineage: Bacteria > Pseudomonadati > Pseudomonadota > Gammaproteobacteria > Pseudomonadales > Pseudomonadaceae > Pseudomonas > Pseudomonas sp. GM25. The sequence goes on from NZ_AKJQ01000082.1 coordinate 3,701, forward strand.
CCGGGCTGGAAACCCTCACCGGCGGCGAAATCCGCCTGGACGGCGAGGACATCGGCCACACCCCGGCGCACCTGCGCAACTTTGGCATGGTGTTTCAGTCGCTGGCGCTGTTCCCGCACATGACCGTGGGCGAGAACATCGCCTATCCGCTGAAACTGCGCGGTGTGAGCAAGGCCGATCAACAGGCGCGGGTGGTGGAGTTGCTGGAACTGATCCAGCTGCAACCGATGATTGATCGTCCGGTGGCGAAACTTTCTGGCGGCCAGCGTCAGCGAGTGGCTATTGCCCGGGCGATTGCCTCGCATCCGAAAATCCTTCTGCTCGACGAACCGCTGTCGGCGCTGGACGCCAAGTTGCGCGAGTCGATGCAGGTGGAAATCCGTCAACTGCAACAACGCCTGAACATCACCACGATCATGGTGACCCACGATCAGCGCGAGGCCATGACTATGGCCGATATTGTGGTGGTGCTGGGTGAGCATCGGGTGCAGCAGGTGGGGACGCCGATTGAAATCTATCGGCATCCGGCCAACGAGTTTGTCGCGGACTTTATCGGCTCCGGCAACATCTTCCCGGCCACCGCGCTGGGCGATGGCAAGGTCGTGCTGCCCGGTGGCGATGCACTGCAAGTGCCGATCTGCAGCAGCATCGTGGTCGGGCAGAAAGTGAAGATGCTGATTCGTCCCGAAGACCTGCAACTGTCGGCGCCGCAGGCTACGGCGGGCAATCGCCTTCTGGGCAAGGTGACGTTCGTGCGCGACATCGGCGCGACGATCGAGACTACGGTGGAATGTTCCGGGGTAACCTTCACGGCGCTGAGCACGCCGTGTCAGGGCTTCGGTCTGGGGATCGGGCATCCGGTGTCGGTGACGTTGCCGAGTGAGGCGTGTCGGGTGCTCGGCGCTTGATCAGACACTCAATCGCAGGCGCGCCAGGTCCCGCAACGGCGGCGCGCCAAACAACCGGCTGTACTCACGACTGAACTGCGACGGACTTTCATACCCCACCCGATACCCCGCCGCCGAAGCTTCCAGCCCCTCAGCCAACATCAAACGCCGCGCCTCTTGCAGGCGCAGTTGCTTCTGATACTGCAATGGACTCATCGCCGTCATCGCCTTGAAACGGTGATGCAAGGTCGAGACGCTGAGGTTCACTTCCTTCGCCAGATCATCGATGCGCAGCGGCTGTTCGAAGTTGCCGTTGAGCCATTTGATCGCCTGGCTGATGCGGTGGCTCTGGCTGTTGGCGATGGCGATTTCGTACAGCCGATGGCCCTGCGGACTGCGCAGCAGGCGATAGAGAATCTCCCGGCGGATCAGCGGCGCGAGCATGGCGATGTCTTTCGGTGCGTCGAGCAGGCGGGCCAGACGCAGCACCGCATCGAGCATGGCGCTGTCGATTTTCTCCACATACAAACCGCGCCCGGTCGGCCGGGTCGGTACACCCATCGGGCCGGCATCGGCGATCAGCGCGGTGATTTCCGCCGGATCGATGTCCAGGCGCACGGCGAGGATCGGCTCCTCCGGTGAGACATTCACCACCCGACCGCTCAACGGCATCGAAACCGATACCACCAGATAATTCAGCGGGTCGTAATTGAAGAATTCGTCCGCCAGCCGTACCTCTTTGCGACCTTGGGCCATGATGCACAGCGCCGGTTGCGCAAGCACCGGGGCGAAGTCATGGGACTGGGTGTGGCGCGACATGACCAGCGAGCCGACGGCAGTGGCATAACTGCCATCTTCGGACGTGTTGCGGCGAATGATGGCCGCCAGTTCCGCGCGCTGCTTTTCCATGTCGGCATCGGGCGGCGTCTGAAAACGATCGAATGACGTCATGCACAGCCTCCTCGGCAAGGGATGGAATGGGAGCAGAGCATAAGTTTGTGCAAGCGCAAGCGGTAGACACATCCTGCGAAATGCTTGCCTGATCCTGCATGGCGTTGCGTGCCTGCCCAGACATGACAGGGCGAGCCCTGTAAAACTTGCTCGAAACCGGTGTGACAGGACGGTGACAGCAATTCACGACTTGTTACAGGTCTGCACGACAGTCTCGCAGGATTGTGCAACGCGACGGCAGGAATCGACTAACGGCGAACGGGGAGCGGCCCTTAACCTTGAATCCTGTCGCAGCCCGTCCCCGGCTGCCACGCGACTCCCTGGGAGGGTTGAACATGTCCAAGCAGATTCCCGTCAGTCATATGGCCTTCGTTCGAGCGCGCGCCGGGCGTTCGGCGGAACTCGGCATGCGCCTGAGCGCCCTGATCGAACCGTCCCGTGCCGCCCCCGGTTGCCTGAGCTTCGCCTTGCAGCATTCGCAGTGTGATCCGGAGTTGTGGCTGGTCTCCGGTTTCTGGAACAACCAGCAATCGATGACCGCGTATTTCAGCAGCCCGTCGATGGAAATCTTTGCCGAGCTGGTGCAGGAGCTGGTGGTCAACAGCCTGGATTTCCACACGTTCAAGGAAGTCTCGGCCGCACAGGCCGTAGGGCAATGCACGGCGCCGATACACAAACTCGCCGGTTGAATGTTTAATGTCGGGCTTATCCGACTGAGCCAGGACCTGCGATATGGCACGTAAAGAGTTCGAACACTTCGAAGCGGTTTCCGCTGTAGTCCCCGTCGAGTTGGGCGGCAACAAGGGTTATCACGCGGCAATCGCCGTCAAGGCCCTGGTCGACGGCGGCGCACCGCGCTTTCACAAACTGCTGAACGATCAGGTTTTCCCCGGCGCCATCGCCGCCGATGAAGCCGCGATCAATGAACTGGACAAGCTCAAGGGCGTCACCGACGACGCCGAGCTGATCTGGTAAGCGCTTACTTCGTCGCCCCCGGGCGCCACATCTTGAACAACGCCTCCGGCCCCAGCTGGAAATAGTCCGCCGGCCCGCCGCCCCGCAGTATCGGTTCGGCGGCGGCGGTGTCGTAGATTCCGTCCTTCAACAGCCACTTGGCGATATGCACGGCGACCACTTCGCCAAGCACCAGCCAGCTCGGCACGGTCTCGCCGTCGGCGCGTTGCAACTGAATGATCTGGGTGACCTTGCATTCGAAGGACACCGGGCTTTCGGCCACGCGCGGCACGCCAATTACCTTCGACGCCACCGGCGTCAGCCCCGCGAGCTCGAACTCGTTGACCTCCGGCCCGACCATCGCGCAGCTCTGGTTCATCTGCTCGGCCAGCGGGCGGGTGGCGAGGTTCCAGACGAATTCGCCGGTCTGCTCGATGTTGTTCAGGCTGTCTTTGCGACCGACGCTGGAGAACCCGATGATCGGCGGAATGTAGTTGAACGCGTTGAAAAAGCTGTAGGGCGCCAGGTTCAGCCGGCCTTCGGCATCCTGCGAAGAAATCCAGCCGATGGGACGCGGGCCGACGATGGCGTTGAACGGATCGTGGGGCAGACCGTGGCCGTTGGCCGGTTCGTAGAAATGGATGTCATCGGGCATGGAGGGTGTTCCTGAAGGCTTTCGGAAAGGGCTCATATTGCTGGGGCATTCCCATTATTTCCAGCCAAATGCGGAACCCTGTGGGAGCGGGCTTGCCCCGGGCGGCGTTCCGACGAAGGCGTCGGTTCAGTCGATGAAATTATTGGCTGTGCCGGCCTCTTCGCGGGCAAGCCCGCTCCCACAGGGTTTTGTGGAGGTCGTGAGATTTTTGTTTTCAGAAATGAACAAGCCCGGCACTGGCCGGGCTTTGGTGTCTGCATTCTGCTAATCAGCTGATGGCTGCAGCAGTACCGGTTTTATCGAAACCGTCAGCAGCGATGGCAGCGGCGGTGCCGGTCTTGTCGAAACCGTCGGCTGCGATAGCCGCAGCAGTGCCGGTCTTGTCAAAACCATCCGCAGCAACGGCTTTGCCGACGTTGGTCTTGTCGAAACCGTCAGCCGCGTAGGTGCCGGTGTGGCTGGTTTCGATCGCAGCGCTGGCGCCGGAAATGAAGTCGGCGGATTTGGTTTTGTCCGAACCGTCGGCGGCGAAAGTGTTAGCGGCCAGTACGGACAGGGTCAGGGCGAGGATCAGTTTGGTTTTCATGGTCGTTCTCCAGATTCGAAATTCGTTGGCGATGTGTTTCGCATGGGGTTCATGCTACGCCAATTAAATTGATTAAAAAGCGCAAAATAATGCTAAAAACAATCGATTAAATTGATATTAAGGGCGACGCATTCAATTCGCTTTCGTCGTCGGAGCGAGCGTCGCGCAGTTAATCGATCAGGTAGGTGCAGGATGCGGCAGGGGCATTAACCGGTGATTAATCGCCGTTTTTTGCGTGTGTGACAGATTTTTCATGGATTCCCGACCGGTTTTTCACCCGCGCAACGCCAGTCTGCCCACGGCCATAAAGCCAAAAACCGGCCGTCACACACTGGAGCGTTGCCCGCGATGAACAAACTTCCTCAAATCACCCTGGCCTTCTGGGTCATGAAAATCTGCGCGACGACCCTGGGGGAAACCGCGGGGGATTTGTTGTCGATGACCCTTAACGTCGGCTACGCCATCAGCTCGCTGATCCTGATCAGCGTGTTTGTCCTGACGTTGATTGCGCAGTTGATGTCCAGGACTTACAAGCCGTTGCTGTACTGGATCGTGATCCTGTCGACCAGCACCGCCGGCACCACCATGTCCGACTTCATGGACCGCACGCTGGAACTGGGTTACGCCACCGGTTCCATGATCCTGATCGCGATCCTGCTGGCGATCTTCGCGGCATGGCGCCTGAGCGGCGATTCGCTCAACGTGACCAAGGTGCAGAGCTTTCGCGGCGAGATGTTCTACTGGATGGCAATCCTGTTCTCCAACACCCTGGGCACCGCGCTCGGCGATTACCTGGCGGACGACTCGGGCCTGGGCTTTGCCGGTGGCGCGCTGCTGATCGGCTCGGCGATTGGCGTGGTCGTGCTGCTCAAGTACTTCACGAAGATTTCGTCGGTGGCGCTGTTCTGGGTGGCGTTCGTGCTGACCCGACCGTTTGGCGCGACCTTGGGCGACTTGATGACCAAGTCTCATGAGAAGGGCGGACTGGATTTCGGCACCGTCGGTTCGTCGGCGGTACTGGCGGGGATTCTACTGGTGATGATCGTCGGGGCGTCGTATGCGCAGAAGCGCTATGGCAGCAAACAGGGCGTTGCCGAGTTGTCCTGATACCGAGGTGACTTCAATCGCGAGCAAGCTCGCTCCCACAGGGTCAGTTGTACGCCGATCCAATGTGGGAGCGAGCTTGCTCGCGATGGGGCCAGAACAGCCACCATTGCAGTGGCTGAATAAACCCGATCAGTCAGTGACGATACGCGAGTGTTTCTGCGTGTCTTTCATGGTGATGTACACCAGCAGGGACACCGCGATGCAAGCGGTCACGTACCAGTAGTAACCGGTTTCCATGCCGATGCTCTTGAACCACAGCGCGATGTATTCGGCGGTGCCGCCGAAGATCGACACGGTCAGTGCGTACGGCAGGCCGACGCCCAGGGCGCGGATTTCGGTCGGGAACAGCTCGGCCTTCACCACGGCGTTGATCGAGGTGTAGCCGCTGACGATGATCAGCGCCGCCATGATCAGGAAGAACGCGCCCCACCAGGTCTGGATGGTGTGCAGGGTCATCAGGATCGGCACGGTGAAGATCGTTCCGAGCACGCCGAAGGCGATCAGGATCGGGCGACGACCGATTTTATCGGACAGGCCGCCGATGATCGGTTGCAGGCACATGAACAGGAACAGCGTGGCGGCGGAAATGGTGGTGGAGTCGGAGATGCTCATGCCGACGGTGTTCACCAGGTATTTCTGCATGTAGGTGGTGTAGGTGTAGAACGCCAGCGTACCGCCCATGGTCAGGCCGACCACGGTCAGCAGTTCCTTCGGATGACGAAGCAAGGTGCGCATGGCGCTTTCCTTGGACTTCTCTTTCTTGGTGAACGACTCGGTTTCTTCCATGCCGCGACGCAGGTACAGCGCCACGATTGCGCACAGTGCGCCGATGGCGAACGGAATACGCCAGCCCCACGCGTACAGCTCTTCGGTGGTCAGGAACTGTTGCAGCACGATCAGTACGCCCAGCGCGATGAGCTGGCCGGAAATCAGGGTCACGTACTGGAAGCTGGAGAAGAAGCCGCGACGCTCCTTGGTCGCCATCTCCGACAGGTAGGTCGCCGAGGTGCCGTATTCGCCACCGACCGACAGGCCTTGCAGCAGGCGGGCGAACACCAGCAGGATCGGCGCGCCGACACCGATGGTTTCATAACCCGGGCTCAGGGCGATGATCAGCGAGCCGAAGCACATCAGGTAAACCGAGGCCATCAGGGCTTTTTTGCGTCCGACCTTGTCGGCGTACAGGCCCATCAGCCAGCCACCGATCGGGCGCATCAGGAAGCCGACGGCGAAGATCGCGGCGGTGTTGAGCAGTTGGGCGGTGGTGTCGCCTTTGGGGAAGAAGGCTTTGGCGAAGTACAGCGAGAAGGCGGCATAGACGTACCAGTCGTACCACTCGACCATGTTGCCGACGGAACCGCTGAAGATCGACTTGATGCGACTGGCGGTGGTTCGTTCTTTAGCCGGCACGGCAGCCGACCCAAGAGGCAGGGCGTTGGAGTTATCCATTGAAGGATCCTTCGTTTAATTGTTTTTGTGGAGCGCGTTGAAACGCAGCCTGCGAGGGCTATAGCAGGAGCTGTGCCAACGGGGGGAGGGCCGGTTTAGAGGGGCTGGAGAGATGGGTTGAGCGGGATTTTGCCGATGATTCGGAATGAATGAGCGGATTTCCGCTCATTCAGGTACAAACATTTCCCGGGTCAAACCATGCCGCTGCATCTTTTCATTAAACGTACGACGCGGCAGTTGCAGCTCCTCAAGCACGGCTTTCACATCCCCCTTGTGCCGTGTCAAAGCAGCCCGCAAACACTGCGCCTCAAACGCTTCCTGCTGCGCCGCCAGCGACTGCCCCGGATCAATCCCCTGCACCGGTTCATCCAGCCCCAGCACCTGCCGCTCGGCAACGTTCGCCAACTCCCGCACATTGCCCGGCCAGTCATGACTCAGCAGATGGCTCAACTGCGCGCCACTAAGTGGCGGGAAGGTCCGGCCCAAACGCTGGGCGGCGCTCTGGGCGAAGGATTCGAACAACAGCGGAATGTCTTCCCGACGATCACGCAGCGGCGGCAGGCGCAATTCGGCGACGTTCAGGCGATACGCCAGGTCTTCACGAAAACGCCCGGCCCGCGCTTCATCCAGCAAATCGGGTTTGGTCGCCGCGACGATCCGCAAGTCCACCCGAATGCTCTGGTTCGACCCCAGCCGCTCAAGCTTCTGCTCCTGCAACACCCGCAGCAGTTTCACCTGCTGGGCCAGCGGCATGCTTTCGATTTCATCGAGAAACAGCGTGCCGCCATCGGCGTATTCCAGCTTGCCGATGCGCTTGCCGGAGGCCCCGGTGAACGCGCCGCTCTCATGCCCGAACAACTCGGCTTCGAACAACTGCTCGGGGATCGCCGCGCAGTTCAGCGCGACAAAGGGCTTGTCGGCGCGCGGACCGAAGTCGTGCAGGCAGCGGGCGACCAGTTCCTTGCCGCTGCCGGTCTCGCCACGGATCAGCACGTTGACCGGCAATGTTGCGAGGTCCAGCACCTGCCGGCGCAAGGTCTGCAAGCCACGGGATACACCGAGCAGCGTTGCATCCAGTCTGGCGCGGTTGTCGGCCTGTTCGTGCAGGGCGCGGTTTTCCAGCACCAGCCGACGCTTTTCCAGCGCCCGGCGCAGGCTGCCGAGCAGCGTCTCGGGGCTGAAGGGTTTTTCCAGAAAGTCGTAGGCGCCGTCGCGCATCGCTTCGACCGCCATCGGCACATCGCCGTGGCCGGTCAGCAGAATCACCGGCAGGTCGGCATCCCGGCGCTGCACTTCGGCCAGCAGTTCAAGACCGCTGAGGCCGGGCATGCGCACGTCGCTGACAATCACCCCGGCAAAATGCGCGGGCAACGCCGCCAGGCATTCCTCGGTGCGGCTGAACAGCTGCACCTCGAACCCGGACAGGCTCAGCCATTGTTCGACGGCACTGCGAATGCTGCTTTCGTCATCGACCACCATCACCGAATTGAGCATCAGATGTGCGCCTCCAGATCGATCGGCAAGGTCAGGCTGAACACCGCGCCGTTGTCACCATTCTCGGCGCACAGGCGCCCGCCGGATTCATGGACGATGGCAAAGGAAACCGCCAGCCCCAGACCCAGCCCGTCACCCACAGGTTTGGTAGTGAAGAACGGATCGAACACCTGACCCAGATGTTCGTCGGCGATGCCGCCACCGTTGTCGATGACGCTCAGGCGCCACAGTTGCTCGTCGGCTTCCAGGCGGATTTCCAGACGTTTGCACGGTTTGCCCTGCATCGCATCGAGGGCGTTGCGCAGCAGATTGATCAACACCTGCTCCAGGCGGATCGCATCGCCGCGCACCCACGCCGGACGGGTCAGGTGCAGCACCAGACTGACCTGTTCATCGCGCAGACGCGCATCAAGCAATTGCAGGGCCTGGTCGACCACCGTCGCCAGATCCAGCCGTTCGCGCAAACCGCTGGGGCTCTTGCGGGCGAAGGTTTTCAGGTGGCCGGTGAGGGCGGCCATGCGCGTGAGCATTTCATCCACCGGTTTGAGCGCCTTGTAGGCGTCATCGACCCGGCCATGATCGAGCAGCAGACGCAGGGTCGCCAGTTGCATGCGCTGGGCGGTCAGTGGCTGATTGATTTCGTGGGCCAGCGCGGCGGACATCTGCCCCAGTGCCGCCAGTTTTGCCGACTGCACCAGACCGTCCTGGGCGGTGCGCAAATCCCGGGTGCGTTCCTCGACCAGTTGCTCAAGCTCTTCGCGGCTGCGCTGGCGCATTTTCGCCAGGCGCCAGCGCTGATTGAGGAACAGCAGCAGGAACACCAGCGCCAGCCATACCCCGGCAGCAGCGAGCCCGGCATTGCGCTGATCCTCGAAGGAGACCTGCGGGTGCCGCAGCAGGTGCAGCGTCCAGCCTTCGGCGCTCAACGGCAGCGATTCCCACAGGTAATCCGCCGTGCCTTGCGGGCCTTCGACGCGGCGCAAATCACTGTTATCGTCGAAGCTGCGCAGCGCCAGATGCGTCAGCGGCACCAGCGACTGCTTGTCGTATTGGCGGGTGGCCTTGATCTCGCGGTAATCGGCCGGGCTCAGCGGGTGCAGCAGGCGATAGCGCCAGCCGGGCTGGTTGGCGATGAAGATGATGCCGCGCGCATCGCTGACCAGCAGGGTGTCATTGCCCTGGCTCCATTCGCGCTCGAGTTCGGGGAATTCGAGCTTGACCACCATCGCCCCGAGAAACTCGCCGTTGTCGCCGAGCACCGCGCTGGACAGGAAGTAACCGGGAATCCCGCTGGTCACGCCGACCGCGTAGAAACGCCCGGTGCCCTGGGTGCGGGTCTGACTGAAATAGGGGCGAAAGCCATAGTTGTGGCCGACGTAACTGCTGGGCAGACGCCAGTTGCTGGCCGCCACCGCGAGGCCGGTGTGGTCGAGCAGTTCAAGGGTCGAGGACTGCGCCGCGCCGTTGATTTTTTCCAGCTTCAGATTCAGCGCCGCCTGCTGTTTGGCATCGACCGGGCCGGCCAGCGCCGCACGCAATTGCGGGTCCAGCGCCAGCACGGCGGGCAGGGCGCGATAGCGGTCGATCAGGGTATGCAGCGAGTTGGCGTACAGCGCCAGCTGTTGATTGGCCCGCGCGGCGTCTTCTTCCAGCGCCTGGCGCTCGGCGTGGCGGATCGCAAGCGTTGCAGCAAGGGCGGCACCGGCGATGATCAGCAGGGTATACAACGACAGACGCAGGGTACGGGAAGTCGGCAGCATGCTGGGGCAAACGGATGGCAGGACGGGCGGGCACCATAGCATGTCGCCGGGTGCTGGCAGTGCTATCACACTATAAAATCCGTGTGTTCACGCGGCTGCCTTCTGGCTGGCCCGGTGGTCTCGAAGCGTGTTTGCCAGACCGCGCAGCATGTCAGTGATTCGCCCCCGATGATTGACGACATCTTCGGTGTGAGATGGTGCACGCTGGCGTTCATGACTTGACCCGTTTTGCAGGTTTTGCAGGTGTCGGTTTTTTCGCGGGCCTGGCGGGTGACGGCTCTTGTGTGTCGTTGTAGTCGTAGCTGAGCGTGAGCCATGGATGCAAGCGCTCCAAGGCCGTATGGCCCAGCGCATTGATCGTTTTGATCAGTCGGCCCTGGGCGTCGTAGTACATTTGATCGTGATGGCCGTGTTCACGCATTGCGCGGTCATTGATGCAGCGATGGGTATTGAGAAAATACGAGCGATAGGCCCGGATCGTCTCGCCCTTATGGTTGTATTCGACACGTCCCATGACACGCCAGCGACGCGCGGCGGGCATTTCGATCGGCTTGCAGTCGGCGCCGGTCTTGAGGCCATCCTCGGGCGTGGCGACAAGGGCATCGCCCGGCGGCACGAGCTGTTTGCTTTGCAACTCGCGGCCAAAACCGTCGAAGTAACGGATGTTCATCTGAATCTGTTGCTGCGGGTCGGTGTGGTAGCGGTCGGCAATCAGGTTGACGCTGTTTACCGGCTGCCTGAGGGCGGTCTGGATGATCTTGAGCAGGGTTTGTTCGCTGGCAGTGCGTTTCTTTTGCTGATTCAGCCAGCGCAGGGCCGATGCGCGTATGTGGCCGTCGGGCAGGATCAGGCCGTTGGCGATCCATTGCTTTCTTTTGAGCCGCGCCGTTTTGACCGGTAGCAATGGCATCCAGCTGAACAGATTGGTGCGCACCACGCCGGCAGCGGATGCCAGCACGGTTTTCGGGTTGGCGAGGGCAAACTCGACGCTCAGATCAGACTGAGGTGGATAAACGGACAGTTCTTCGAAACCGGCGCGCACGCCCTCCTCGGTACCATGAAAGCTGAAGGCAATCGGTCGACCGCCCGCTTCGTACCGCACTTCGTGAATGTTGTCGTTGTGATCCGTGACACGCTGCACCTGCAAGGTGTGCATGTCGTAGGTCATTGCCGTGACGCAGCCGTCCGGCAGGGTGATGGCAGTGGTCAGCAGATGGTTTGCGTCCCTGGTGATGTGGGTTGCGCCATGGCTCGCGGTCTGCTGAACATCGGTGACGTGGTGGAAACCGCTGGGGTCGGAGTAGGTGAAGAAGCCGCTCTGTGCCGACCACAGGTTTTTCAGAAGATCTTCATCCGTGTCTGGCGGCAAAAACAGGTTCATGGGCTTGTAGCCGATTTTTGTCAGCTCGTCCCGAATGACAATCGGGACGTCGACGTAAGCTGCCAATGCCTTTTTGTCGAACACAGCCCGCTCGGTCGGTCCCTGGCGCGGTGGGTACTTGATCTTGCCGTCCATCTCCAGATAATTCTGCTGCGAGAGCGAAATCAGTTCGCGTTCCGATGTCCACTCTGCGCAGCCCTCATACTCTTTGAAGTTTTCGAAACTGACGTCCGCCGATTGCAGCCCGTCCGGCAGCGCTCCCTTGGGCAGCCTTAGCGCATTGCTGCGCTGGCGCCAGGGCAAACCGAGCAGCCAGTGGCCGTCAGTGATCAGGTGAATCGGCTCGGCAAGGGTTTCCGTCAGATAGAAGCACCGCTGTTGCTCATCGTGACTGTCCAGCCAGGCGAGCCGTTGATCCTTTTGAGCGAAGGGCGGTTCGTCGGTTTCAGTGCGGCGGCGCGCGCAGGCGACCGCGAAGCCGTGAGTCGGATGACCGAACACGTCCCATGCCAGACCGACCGCGTGCAGACAGCGGGGATCATCCATGAAGCGTTCGTATTGCTGGCTGCGGCTTTCCAGTTCCAGCACCAGCAGGCTGGACGGGGTTTCGTCGACCACCCGAACCAGATAACGGAATTCGCTCAGGGAAAACAGGCGAGCGGGAGCGGGGTCGTCCGCCTGACAGACTTCAATGCGAAGCAGACGACCGGCCAGGGCGTAGGCGACTTCGGGATCGTCGCTCTTGCGCCGTTTGCGAATTCGTTCTCTACCGCGTCTGGCGTCGAGCGTAGAAGTGACGGTGGGCCCCAAGTGCGTGATTTCATCGTCGAGTTCGCTGATACCTTTCAAAACCGGATCGACACTATTGCCGGTATGAATCCATTGAGTGGTGCGCATCGGGGCTGTATGGCCACTTTCGGCCTTGTCCGGTTCCAGTTCGCTGTCGATCTGACAGACTCGGCCGAAGCCGCGGAATTCGCGTTCGCGACCGTCGTAATAACCCTCGAAATACTCATGGAACTGCATCAGGTAATTGCCGGTGATTTCATCTTCCTGACGCAGCCAATGGAGCACCATCTGCGGAAACGGCAAATGGCACACCGGCTTCCTGCGTGCCACCAATTCCTGGCGTTTTTCATCCAGCCAGAATTGCGCACTGCTGCGATATTGCAACGACGCGTTGTAACCCATGTTGTTGTTGCATCCAGTGAGCAGGTATGGCCGCGCGTCGACCAGGTTATACACATAGTGTCGAGGTGACATGTGCGGAACGGTCAGCAGCAGGCTGGCGCAGCCAATGCCCCTGAGATCAGCAAAGGTCACCTGGCAGAGGTTGTCGTAGCGTACGCCTCTGGGCCATGGAATTCGGACGGGTTCCGATGCCAGGGAGTTGCCACCGTGGTTCAACCAGATTTCGAAGAAGTCCGAATACAGGTAAATGAGAGCCGGAGCACCGGAACCGTCTACGTCGGCGATGCGCACTCGGTCGGGATCGAACTCGCCATATTTGAACGGCAAGTCGCTCATCTTGAAACCCTCGCCAAACCGGCCATGCCCGAGGCTGATCCAGCAGCGGATTTCATCATGGCGGATCCGGCACAGTTCCATACCGCTGGCGCCCATACCGCTGAAAGACACCAGTTCGTTACCGGCTTCACTAAACAGCGGCAATCGGTCCGGGGTATGGGGTACATCCTTGCCGGGAGCAAAGCCTGTTTCCCTCAAATTCGCGTACACCCGCACGCTGTTCGGTCCGATCAGCGCCAGGGAGTTCAGACCGTCACCGCTCAAGTCACCCAATTGGGCCAAATAATGGAAGAACTCCACGGGAAACTGCTTGAACGATTTGAACAGCGACCAGGTGCCATCCGGATTGAGCGTGTAATACCCGCTGCCGTCGGGCTGCGCGACGAGCCAGTCCAGGCGTCCGTCGCCGGTGAGGTCCATGAGGATTTGCACCACCGGTTTGTTGCTGTCGGCGTTGGGGATCAACGGCAGCAAGGTCCACGGGCCGTACATGATTTCGTCAGTGCCGGGTGTGCCGCGCAGAGGCTCACGGTAATACCAGGCGTTGTCGTGCTGGCAAAGAAAACCAGGCAGGCCTTCTCCGTAAAGGTCGACGCAATGATAGGGCTTGCCGTCGTTGAGGCCCGGCATATGGTCGAGTGCCAGAAACGCCTGGGGAAAGGGGTTGAGCTTGAGCGGCTCATAGCAGTACTCAAGCGGCGGTAGGTGTTTGACGTGCCCCTCTGCGTCGTAACTCATGTAATGCGCGGCTTTGAGGTGGCTGTATTGAGGCAGCGTGGGTTCGTGCTCCAGCAACAGACGTTCGACCAATACCGGGTCGGGGCCGATGTGGTTGAACAGCAGAAACTGCTGGCACAGGCGCCGGGTGCCAATCTCGAAACCGAAGCGATGATTGCGAAACGGATCGCTGCGCAGCAGCCATTTGTTCTCGTTCGGGGCTGAATAGGGGGGAACAGCCTCGCGCCGGGTGACGCGCTCCCCGTAGTCGACTATCAGACGGAACAGCCAGTCCAGCAGTTCTGGCTGCGAATGATCAAGGCAATACAGATCGGTGCTGGCGGTCTTGTTGCAATAACAGACCTGCCGCAGATAGCGCTGGGCCTGATAGTCAAAGCGATCGTCGGTGACCTTGTCATCGGCCTTGTACTCGTAAAAGATGTTTTCCCCCACCGCGTTCCTGGTTTCCACCAGCAGCCACGCGGCGATATGGCTCGGCTCTGCCGGGTCGTAGATGCACGATCCCTGGTTATTGCCATAGCAATGTTGTGAGCCGTCCGCGCGGGAAACGATCCAGTAGGGGGCGCCGTCTGCAGGTGTCCAGAGTTCGTAGCGGTCGAACGTGCTTTCCAGGCGAGGGATGTAACGCACCACCGAAAACTTTCGGGCGCTCTTGCCTTTACCCCGAGTGCGTCGGGTTACCTTGATCTTGCCGCGGGTCGTCAGCTCGGGTCGCAGGTCGGTGCCGTCAGCCTGCATGACGTCGTCGGGTGCGTATTTCGGAACGCCCTTGCTGGTCTTGCGGGAGATGACCGGCAGCGGTAAATCCCAGCCGAGGCCGCACTTGCCGTTGCCCGCGTTGCCGTCATAGACCAGTTGCAGGTCAGGATTGAGCGACCGCGCAGCGATGATCGGCAACGTCAGCGTGTAAGATCGCTGCCCGGTCGCACCGATTTCCCCCCAACTGCGTCCATTGGTGGCAATGGACGCAGTTTTGGCAATGGAGGGCGGGGTGACGAGCGCATCTGCATCTGGAACCATGGCGACGCAACCAGTGAATGCCGAGATTGCACGCTAACAGAGCATTATTCTTTCGACACCTGTCAGATCTGACAGGTGCCCGCGCCGGCATTTTATGGCAGACGAAAAAAAGGCCGGGCGGTCATTGCTGACCGCCCGGCCTTTTTACTAACAGACGAAGCGCTTACTGCACTTCAACCGCCAGGCTTTCGCTGATCTTCTGTTGCCAGATCGCAGGACCGGTGATGTGGACCGATTCACCTTTGCTGTCCACCGCAACGGTGACCGGCATGTCCTTGACCTCGAACTCGTAGATCGCTTCCATGCCCAGCTCGGCAAACGCCAGGACCTTGGACTTCTTGATCGCTTGCGCCACCAGGTAAGCGGCACCGCCGACGGCCATCAGGTACACGGCCTTGTTGTCCTTGATCGCGTCGATGGCGGTAGGGCCACGCTCGGATTTGCCGATCATGCCCAACAGGCCGGTCTGCTCGAGGATCTGACGGGTGAACTTGTCCATCCGCGTGGCGGTGGTCGGGCCCGCCGGGCCAACCACTTCGTCACCGACCGGATCAACCGGGCCGACGTAGTAGATGAAGCGACCTTTCAGATCAACCGGCAGGGTTTCGCCCTTGTTCAGCATCTCGACCATGCGCTTGTGCGCAGCGTCGCGACCGGTGAGCATCTTGCCGTTGAGCAGGACGGTTTCGCCCGGCTTCCAGCTCTGCACGTCTTCCGGGGTCAGGGTGTCGAGGTTGACGCGACGGGCCGACGGGCCGGCTTCCCAGACGATTTCCGGGTAGGCGTCCAGCGGTGGCGCCTCCAGCGAAGCCGGGCCGGAACCGTCGAGCACGAAGTGCGCGTGACGGGTGGCGGCGCAGTTCGGGATCATGCACACCGGCAAGGAGGCGGCGTGAGTCGGGTAATCCATGATCTTCACGTCGAGCACGGTGGTCAGGCCACCGAGGCCCTGGGCGCCGATGCCCAGCTGGTTGACCTTCTCGAACAGCTCCAGACGCATTTCTTCGATGCGGTTCTGCGGGCCACGGGCCTTGAGCTCGTGAATGTCGATGGACTCCATCAACACTTCCTTGGCCATCACAGCGGCTTTCTCGGCGGTGCCGCCGATGCCGATGCCCAGCATGCCCGGTGGGCACCAGCCGGCGCCCATGGTCGGAACGGTCTTGAGTACCCAGTCGACGATCGAGTCGGACGGGTTGAGCATGGCCATTTTCGACTTGTTCTCGGAACCGCCGCCCTTGGCCGCCACGTCCACTTCCACGGTGTTACCCGGAACGATGGAGTAGTGGATGACCGCCGGGGTGTTGTCCTTGGTGTTCTTACGCGCACCGGCCGGGTCGGCCAGGATGGAAGCACGCAGGACGTTTTCCGGCAGGTTGTAGGCGCGGCGCACGCCTTCGTTGATCATGTCGTCCAGGCTCATGGTCGCGCCATCCCAACGCACGTCCATGCCCACACGCACGAACACGGTCACGATGCCGGTGTCCTGGCAGATCGGCCGGTGGCCGGTGGCGCACATGCGCGAGTTGATCAGGATCTGCGCCATCGAGTCACGGGCCGCTGGCGATTCTTCGCGCAGGTAGGCTTCGTGCATCGCCTGGATGAAATCCACGGGGTGGTAGTAGGAAATGAACTGCAGGGCGTCGGCAACGCTCTGAATCAGGTCGTCTTGCTTGATCACGGTCATGAGTCGCGCTCCTCTAAAAGACGGGAACATTCAATAAGGTGCCTGCGGCTTGGGTGCATCGGTCGGTCGCAGACACCTTTCAAGGCACGCCGGGGCTGCTGGCGCGACGCTAAAAAGGCGCGGCAGTATACCGCGCCTCGGTGGCGGGCACATCTGCCGGGAGTCATTCGTTGGTCGCATGGCTGCAGGTTTTTGACGCCAAATACCCGGCCCGAAAATCAATGGTCATTTATCGCCTGCGCCACTAAAGTGGCAGCCGGTCTGTAGAGTAGGACACTCGGTCAGCCTCTTATCGCACGGTGAGTCAACGATTGACCCATAACGCCATTCAACGTCTTTTGCTCAAACGCTTCGCCCTCGCTGCAGCCACCTATGGATTGGCCTTGCTGCTGCTGTGGCTGGCGTATTTCACCGGACACTACAACGACTCGCTGGCCGGCGTTGCCATCGGCAGCGCGCTGGTGGTGATCAGTCAGGCGGCCCTGTTCGCTGTGTTCTTTTCCGGCTGCAACCTGCGCTTCTCCGACCCGAGCCTGACCGAAGTCCAGGTGCTGCTGGGCCTCGGCTGGCAGACGTGGCTGATCGCCCATCTGGACGAAGCCCGGGGCGAGTTCCTGGTCTTTTATGTGCTGATCCTGCTGTTCGGTCTGTTCCACCTTTCGCGCCGGGCGTTCGTGCGCTGCGCGATGCTGGTGTTCTTCAGCTTCTGCGCTATCACCTTGTGGGACGGCTATCACTTCGAGTTACCCGACCCTGCGCTGGCCGCGTTGCAGGTGTGCATCCTGCTGATCGTGCTGGTATGGCTGGTGATTTACGCCCGCTTCGTCCAGACCTCACGCCAGCGTATGCGTCAGCGCCGGTTTGCCTTGCAGGCGCATCAGGACACCCTGCGCGGGATGATGCGCCAGCTCGAAGACCTGGTGGCCACCGATGAACTGACCGGGCTGTTCAATCGCCGGCATTTCCTGCGCCTGGCCACCCGCGAGCTGAATGCGATGGAGGCCGACGTGGTGCACGGTCTGGCGCTGATCGATCTCGACCACTTCAAACGCATCAACGATATTCACGGCCACGCCGCCGGCGATCAGGTGCTGCAAGCCTTTGCCGGGGTGGCCGGGGCCTGTCTGCGCGACGGCGACGTGCTGGCGCGTTATGGTGGTGAAGAATTCGTGGTGCTGCTGCCCGATTGCAACGCCGAGCGCCTGACCGCTTGCTGCGAACGGCTGCGCATCGCCTTCACCGACGTTGAACTGGTGGGCCTGAATGTGAAAAACCTGAGCCTGTCCGCCGGCATGACCCTGCTGGAACTGGGCGATGATCTGGACGACGCCTTGCAGCGTGCCGATCAGGCGCTGTACCGGGCCAAACGCGACGGGCGCAATCGTTGCGCAGCCGCGTGGGAGAACGTCGATGCCTGAACTGCGGGTCGGTGAACGACAGTGGTCGGTGGCACCTGGCAGCAACCTGCTCGATGCCCTCAATCAGAACGGTGTGGCGGTGCCTTACAGCTGCCGCGCCGGCAGTTGCCATGCGTGTCTGGTGCAATGCGTGCAGGGCTTGCCCGCCGACAGTCGCCCCGATGCCTTGAGCGCCGAGCAGCGTGATCAGGGTTGGCGGCTGGCCTGTCAGTGTCAGGTGATCGAAGACTTGCAGGTACACGCCTTCGATCCCGTCACCGATGGGCGCCCGGCCACGGTCGAAGCGCTGGACTGGCTCGGCGATAGTGTGTTGCGTCTGCGCCTGACACCTCAGCGGCCGTTGCGCTACAGCGCCGGCCAGCATCTGGTGCTGTGGGCCGGCCACATTGCGCGGCCGTATTCGCTGGCGAGCCTGCCGGAAGAAGACCGCTTTCTTGAATTCCACCTCGATTGCCGCCAGCCCGGCGAATTCAGCGATGCTGCACGACGCTTGCAGATGGGCGACCCGATCCGCCTCGGCGAACTGCGCGGCGGCGCGCTGCATTACGACCCGGACTGGCACGACCGGCCGCTGTGGCTGCTGGCCGCCGGCACCGGGCTCGGCCCGTTGTTCGGTGTGTTGCGCGAAGCCTTGCGTCACGATCATCGGGGCGCCATTCGCGTCATTCATCTGGCCCATGATGCCGACGGGCATTACCTGGCCAAACCCCTTGAAGCATTGGCCGCGCAGCGGGAAAACCTCAGCGTCGAAAGGTGGACGGCGGCCGAGTTGCCGGGCGCTTTGGCGCAACTGCGCCTTGTCTCCCGACAAACCCTGGCTTTAGTCTGCGGTTCGACTGCCAGCGTCGACGCGTTTGCCAAGCGTCTGTTCCTGGCCGGACTGCCGCGCAATCAACTGCTGGCCGATGTCTTCCTGAGCCGTGGTTGAGCGCTGAATTCTCAGACGCGAGACACACCATGCCCGAAGCCATCCTGCTGCACCGCGAACGCGGTTTGCTGACCCTGCGCCTCAATCGCCCGGACAAGAAAAACGCCCTGACCCGCGCCATGTACAGCCAATTGGCCGAGGCGCTCAAGCAGGCGAATCACGACCCCGAAATCAACGCCGTGCTGATCACCGGCAGCGCCGAGTGCTTCACCGCCGGCAACGACATCGCCGACTTCATCCAGCAACCGCCGAGCGACCTCGACAGCCCGGTGTTTCACTTCATGCTCGAACTGCTCGAATGCCGCAAACCGGTGATCGCCGCGGTGGCCGGGGCGGCGGTGGGGATTGGCACGACATTGTTGCTGCATTGCGATCTGGTGTACGTGGCGCGGGATGCGCGGTTGCGCATGCCGTTCGTCAATCTCGGGTTGTGCCCGGAATTCGGTTCCAGCCTGATCCTGCCGCGTCTGCTCGGGCAGGCCAAAGCGTCGGAATTGTTGCTGCTGGGTGAAGGTTTTACCGGTGAGCAGGCGGCGCAATGGGGTATCGCGACCGAGGCGCTGAGCAGTGGCGAAGCCGCGTTGGCCAAGGCGCGGGAGATGGCGCTACGGTTTGATGAACTGCCGGCTGAGGCGGTGCGGATCAGCAAGCAATTGATGCGGGCGCCGGATCGCGAGTTGATTCGCAAGGTGATCGAGGAGGAGGGCGCGTTGTTTACCCAGCGGTTGCGGTCGCCGGAGGCGCTTGCTGCATTGACCGGGTTCATCAAACGGCATTGAGATATCCGCCGACCGCCGACCGCCGACCGCCGACCGCACTCCGCGCACTGATCGTTCCCACGCTCTGCGTGGGAATGCCTCAATGGACGCTCTGCGTCCGCTTCGGCATGGGACGCGGAGCGTCCCGGGCTGCATTCCCACGC
>NZ_AKJQ01000083.1:0-13114 GCF_000282255.1 Pseudomonas sp. GM25
CCAAATACAGCGCCTACGGCAAAGTCACCTCACTGGAACTGGCGACCGAGGACTACCTGAACCAGCCGCTGCGCTTTCAGGGGCAGTACTTCGATGACGAAAGCGGACTGCATTACAACCGGCACCGGTACTACGACCCGGACGTGGGACGGTACCTGACGCCAGATCCGGTGAAGCTGGCGGGTGGGCTGAATCAGTACCGGTACGTGCCAAATCCTACGGGGTGGGTGGATCCGTTGGGGTTGACGTCCAATTGTCCGCCGCCGAACGGCTCGGGCTGTACGGTGGTTGGCGGACTAGCCGATGCAAAAGTTGATGTCGGAGAACCAGAGCTTCCAGTCACAGCCCTGAATGCAAGGGAGGCTGCAAAAAAAGAAATTGTGAGGCTCAACGATAGTCAGGGAATGCATATGGTTGGAAAGCATGGACCAGAGTTGCCAAATAAAAAATTTCAAAAAAGGGCAATTGATGGGACAGATCCAATAACGGGGAAACAGAGAAAGGGAAAGTATGCGGGGCAAGGCAATCCTAGTTCAAGGTTCTATAGTTGGGAGATAATGCTTGAAGCATATGTTCTGGCTACAACTCGAGTTGAAAATGGGCTTCCTCGCTTCACCGGAACGGATGCTCAAGGAGCTAAAATAGTAAGAATGAGGCTTGCTGGTACTGGGGAGGGATATGTGCCTAATCCAAAGTCGAAAAATAATCCAAAGCTTATTAGTAATATGGGAGGGTTTGAAATGAAGTTTGACCCTGTAACTAATGTGCCATTTACACTTTTTCCGATTAAGTAGGTGTGTATGTTTATTGATCCAGAAACAATGCAGCCGTATGTTCCGACCCCTGCGTATTTTTTGTGTGGGTTTGATATTTATGATCGAGAGGAAACTCTGGGAGAGGAGCTGGAGCAGTATGATCCGAATGATCCTGCTGATAGAGAAGTTTTGATATTGAAATATTGCTTGCCTGTTAGTCGCACGTATCAGCAGAAATATTTACTTTTTAAATGTTTGGAGGCGGCTTTACGGGAGGAGCAATATGATTTTGGAATTCTATTTGAATATGATCATGAGGCTTATTCATCGTTTCCTTCCGGTTGGGATGAGATGGAGAGTCCTAGAGCATTTTTTGAGGATATTTTTCGAATTATTACCGTCGAATGGGAAAGGGACTTCCAGAAGGCCATAGAAGACTCATCAACTTGATAGGCTCGACGTGGTGCTTGCTGCGATTTTGTAAGTTTTGAGGGGCATTCATAAGGTGAGGTTTCTGGTTGCATGGGATTCGGTTATGTCGAATCACCGATGTCCGATTGTAAGTGCGTCTACAGGTGCCTCCGCGAACAGGCTATCAATCAAATGCACGCTATACCCCGGAACATTCTTCGCATGATGCTTCGCCTGCGAAGCCATTTCCGCCAACTGACTCGCATCCAGTTGCGCACACGCTTCAGGATGCAAATGGACCACGCCAATGGACAATGACAGCAACGGAAACTCCTGACGAATACCCTGACGATTCGGCGCAACAAAACAACCAGCCTCAAGGTGCTCAGGGCGGTAGAAACGTCGGCATTGACTCTGGAAATCATCAAGCAATTGGTTCAGCCGTTTGCGCCAATCCTCCGGGCCGAGCACCAATAGAAAATCATCCCCCCCGATATGCCCGACGAAATCGCGAGAAGGGTCGACGCGTTCGTTGAGGCATTGCGCCAGACACAGCAACACCTCATCTCCACGCCCATACCCATAGATATCGTTAAAGGGTTTGAAGCTGTCGATGTCGACATAGCAGATCACCGACTCGCGCCCCTGTTGCAGTAGTCGGGTGAGGCATTGCTGAATCGGTACATTCCCCGGCAGCAAGGTCAGCGGATTGGCATAGCGCGCCTGCTGGATCTTCAGTTCGGTAATCAGTTTGAGCACGTCAATCACCCGGCCCAGGCCCAGGTAGCTGCCGTTGAGGGTGATGATGAAATCTTCTTCGATGCGTTGCCGGGCGCGGCTGGTGATCAGGCGGCTGACCTGTTGCAGCGACTGGCTCATTTCCACGGCGAGGAAGTCGTCGTTCATCAGGCGGCTGATTGGTTTGCGGGCGAACAGGTCGGTGGCGAACGGTTTGAGCAGCGCATCGGATAACGAGTGACGATGGACGATGCCGCACGGCTGACCCTGTTCGTCGAGCACCGCCAGTGAGTTCAGGTTGGCCTGACGGCGGAAGGCTTCCAGTACGGTAGCGGTCGGCGTGTCGCGATTCACGGCCGGTTGGTCGTTGAGCAGGGCGCTGAGGTCGCTGCCTTCATCGTTCAGCGCCACGGCGCTGCTGTCGTGCTTGGGCATCAAGGCGCGAGCATCGCGCGGCGGGTGTTCCTGAGGGCGGCCGAGCAGATAGCCCTGCACCAGATCCACACCCATCTCAGTCAGCACCGCCAACTCTTCCGGCAACTCGATGCCTTCGGCAATCACCTGAGCTCGCGAGGCTTTGGCGATTTGCAGGATCGATCCAACGAACTCTCGTTTCAACGCATCCTGATGAATGCCGTCGATGAAGTGCCGGTCAATCTTCACGTAATCCGGCCGCAGCTCCGACCACAGACGCAGGCTTGAATAACCTGCGCCAAGGTCGTCGAGGGCAATTGAAAATCCCATGGCCCGATAGTGATGCAGTGCGGTTTGCAGCAACTGGAAGTCATCGATCGGCGTCTGTTCGGTGAGTTCGATCACCACCTGGCTCGGCGGAATACCAAAATCCTGCAGCAACTGCAGTGTGCGCCCCGGCTGGTGCGCGGCTTCAAGCAAGGATTCGGGGGATACGTTGAGAAACAGCTTGCCCGGCAACTGCTGTTCGTTGAAACGACGACAGGCACTCTGGCGGCAGGCGATTTCCAGCTCGCTCAGGCGTCCGGCCTGGCGGGCCACGGCGAACAGGGCGATGGGGGAGTGCAGCGGGCTGTTGGACGGGCCGCGGGTCAGGGCTTCGTAGCCGAGAATGCGCCGTTCGGAGAGGCAAATGATCGGCTGGAACAGGCTGTGTAATCCGCTTTGAGTCAGGATCGAGCTCAAGGCACTCAGCTGTTCGGTCGTGGTCATGGCAATCTCTGGCGATAAAAAAAGGACTGGGAGCGTTCTCGATGAAGAGAACAGCTCCCAGTCCTTTATTGCACGACAGAATGATGACTGTTTGATGACGATCCGGGGATCGTCAGCATTAAATTGCCATCACCTTACTTCTTTGCGACCTGGTTGCTC
This sequence comes from Pseudomonas sp. GM25, assembly GCF_000282255.1. Classification (NCBI taxonomy): domain Bacteria; kingdom Pseudomonadati; phylum Pseudomonadota; class Gammaproteobacteria; order Pseudomonadales; family Pseudomonadaceae; genus Pseudomonas; species Pseudomonas sp. GM25. The sequence continues at coordinate 3,249 of NZ_AKJQ01000083.1, forward strand.
AGCTTCAGGTAGTCCAGCAGTACGCGCCCGGTCTCGCTCAGGTAGGCGTCGTCTTCCGGTTTGACCTTGTCCGGCTCGGCGGCTGCCAGGGCGTCGTCGTCTTCTTTCTTCAGCTCTTTGAGCGGTTCTTCGCCTTTGGCCTTGCGACGGATGTTCTCCATCGCCAGTTGCTTGGCGTCGATGTCGGCGTGCTGGGCACGGCGTTCGGCTTCATTGAGGCTGACGGTTTTTTCTTCCAGCAGCTTCTGCGCCAGGGCCAGCTTGTCGCGGATGAACACGAACTCCGCGTCCTTGGCGGAACGGCTGTCATGCTCGGATTTCAGCTGGGCCAGGTACGGCTTGAACGGGTCGCTCGCCGGTTTGATCGCCGCGCGGATGGTGTCCCACGGCATGGCTTCCGGCAGGGCGCTTTCGCCGATTTCCTTGGTGTCGATGATCGACGGGTAATCGATGTCCGGCAGTACGCCCTGATGCTGGGTGCTCTGACCGGAAACCCGGTAGAACTTGGCCAGGGTCAGTTTCAGTTCGCCATGGTTCAGCGGCTGAATGGTCTGCACGGTGCCTTTGCCGAAGGTCTGGCCACCGATGATCAGCGCGCGATGGTAGTCCTGCATGGCGCCGGCGAAGATCTCCGAAGCCGAGGCGGACAGGCGGTTGACCAGCAGCGCCATCGGGCCTTTGTAGAACGCGCCCGGGTTTTCATCTTCAAGTACATCGACCCGGCCATCGGCGTTACGCACGAGCACGGTAGGGCCCTTGTCGATGAACAGGCTGGTCAGCTCGGTGGCTTCCTGCAGGGAACCGCCGCCGTTGTTGCGCAGGTCGATGACCACGCCGTCGACTTTCTCTTTCTGCAGTTCGGTCAGCAGCTTCTTGACGTCGCGCGTGGTGCTCTTGTAGTCCGGATCGCCGGCACGGAAGGCCTTGAAGTCGAGGTAGAACGCCGGAATCTCGATCACGCCGAGCTTGTAGTCTCGACCGTCCTGTTTCAGGTTCAGCACGGACTTCTTCACGGCCTGGTCTTCAAGCTTCACCGCTTCACGGGTGATCGGCACGATCTTGCTGGTCTGGTCGTTCGGCGCATTGCTGGCCGGGATGACTTCCAGACGCACCACAGTGCCTTTCGGGCCACGGATCAGCTTGACCACTTCGTCCAGACGCCAGCCGACCACGTCGACCATCTCTTTGTTGCCCTGGGCAACGCCGATGATCTTGTCGGCCGGAGCAACCTGCTTGGTCTTGTCGGCCGGGCCTGCCGGCACCAGACGCACGACTTTCACCTGGTCGTTGTCGCTCTGCAACACGGCGCCGATGCCCTCGAGGGACAGGCTCATGTTGATGTCGAAGTTCTCCGCGTTATCCGGCGACAGATAGTTGGTATGCGGATCGTACGACATGGCGAAGGTGTTGATGTACGCCTGGAAAATGTCTTCGGCGCGGGTCTGGTCCAGACGCGCCAGTTGATTCTTATAGCGCTTGGTCAGGGTTTCCTGGATCTGCTTCGGCTCTTTGCCGGCGATCTTCTGCCGCAGCACTTCGTCCTTGACGCGTTTGCGCCACAGGTCATCGAGTTCGGCAGTGGACTTGAGCCACGGAGCGTCCTTGCGATCGATCAGCAAGGTTTCCTTGGTGGTGAAGTCCATCTTGTCGACGCCTTTGTTCAGCTCGGCAAGGGCGAAGTCCAGACGCGCCTTCACGCGGTCCAGGTAGCGCTTGTAGATGGTGAACCCGGCGTTGAGGTCGCCGCTCTTGAGGAAGTCGTCGAACTGGGTCTTCCACTTGTCGAATTCGGCGATGTCGCTGGCCATGAAGTAGCTGCGCGACGGGTCGAGCAGCTTGATGTAGCTGTCGTAGATGATCACCGAGCGCGCATCGTCGAGCGGCGGCTTGCTGTAGTGGTGACGCTTGAGCAACTCGACGACGTTCAGACTGGCGATCACTTCGTCGCGATCAGGCTGCAACTTGTCCCAGCTGTTGGCTGCGAATGTGGTGCCCGACACCGGCAACAGACCGATACCGATGAAAAGAGCGAGGGCGGTGCTGGGGAGCAGATGCTTCATGCTGATTCGACGCGGGGACAATTGATAACGCATATTAGGCCGTCTTTGAAGTCGCCGGTACCTCTACGCTCTGTACGATAACTGCTGTTCAGCGTTCGTTCAGACCCCAGGGCCGGTCGCATAATGCAAAAAGCCCGGCGCTACAGCTTCGGGCTCAGTCCAGACTCACTATGGAGGCACTGTGAAGGCATTGCAAGGCGTTGAAGGTCAAGTGGCATGGGTTGATGAACCAAGTCCTACATGTGATGTAGGACAAGTTCGCATCCGGGTGGCGGCAGCGGGCCTCAATCGCGCGGATTTATTACAGAAAGCCGGACTTTATCCGCCCCCTCTGGGTGCCAGCCAGGTGCTGGGTCTTGAGTGTTCCGGGGTGATCAGCGAGGTCGGCGCAGGTTCGTCCTGGCAGGTCGGTGACCGGGTCTGCGCCTTGCTGGCCGGGGGCGGGATGGCGCAAGAGGTGGTCGTCGACGGACGGCATGTGCTGCCGGTTCCGGAAGGTGTATCGCTGATTGAGGCCGCTGCTTTGCCCGAGGTGTACGCGACCGTCTGGCTGAATGTGTTTCAACTTGCGGCGCTCAAACCGGGTGAGAAAGTTCTTTTGCATGCCGGGGCCAGTGGTATCGGCTCAGCCGCGATTCAACTGTGCAAGGCTTTCGGCAATCCCTGCTGGGTCAGTGTCGGCTCGGCTGATCGGCTGGCCTACTGCGAATCGCTGGGTGCCCAGGGCGGGGTGGTGCGCACCGACGATCTGGAAAGCCTGCGGGATTTCGGGCCGTTCGATGTGATTCTGGATCCGGTGGGCGGCAACTATTCGGCGTTGAACCTCAAGTTGATGGCGCAGGACGGCCGCTGGGTGCTGATCGGTCTGATGGGCGGCCGCGAGGCAAAACTGGATCTGGCCCAGGTATTGGCCAAGCGCGTGCAACTGCTGGGCTCGACCCTGCGCAGCCGTGACGATCAGTTCAAGGCCGATCTGTTCAGCGATCTGAGCCAGCACGTGTGGCCGCTGTTTTCCGAAGGTCGGCTGAAGCCGCAACTGGCCAAGGCGTTCCCGATCAAGGATGCCGAGGCAGCGTTCGCCGAGCTGGCGAGCAACACGGTGGCGGGAAAGCTGGTACTGGTGATCGACGAAAGCCTGATCTGATCATCGATGCTTGTGGGAGCAGGCTCGCTCCCACAAGACAACCGCTTACTTCCAGAGGTGGATCGGCCAGCCTGATTTCTCGGCCTCTGCAAGCAGTACGGGATCCGGATTGACCACATGCGGGTAATCCACTTTCAGCAGCAGCGGCAGATCATTGCGTGAGTCGGAATAGAAACTCGCGCCCTCAAGGTTTTCCTCTTCGGCATCCAGCCATTCCAGCAAGCGGGTGATCTTGCCTTCGCGGTAGGTCAGGGTGCCCACGGTGTGGCCGCTGTACACGTCATGCGCCACTTCCAGTTCGATCCCCAGCACCTCGTCGATGCCCAGCCGTTCGGCAATCGGTTTGACCAGGTGCGTGCCCGAGGCCGAGATCACCAGAATCCGGTCGCCGGCCTTGCGGTGGGCGGCGATGGTCTTGGTGGCGTCGCTGAAGATGATCGGTTCGATGAAGTCTTCAACCCATGGGCCGACCAGATGCTCGACTTCTTCCGGGGTGCGGCCGATCAGCGGCTCGAGGCTGAAGTCCATGTAATCTTCCATGCGCAACTTGCCATGGCTGTAGGCGTCCATCAGCTCGTTGTTCCTGCGCATGAACGACTCGGGATCGACCCAGCCCAGGCGCCCCATCTGCTCGCTCCAGAGGGTGGCGCAGTCGCCGTGGATCAGGGTTTCGTCCAGATCAAAAATTGCCAGGGCCATCAGTTCAGTTCCCTCTTGGGTGTCAGCAAAGTCATCAGGCTACCTCACACAGGGCGGTGGGATCGATGGAAAGTGACAGGCGCTGGCCGTCGGGATGCAGATCCGCCGCCGAACGGTTGAGCACATCCACCACCAGTTCCACGCCCCGGGCTTCGACGCGATAGCGGATCACGTTGCCCAGCAGGCTGTGGCTGCGGATTTGCGCGTCGGGTTCGCCGTTGAGGCTCAGCTCGATGGCCTCCGGGCGAATCGCGATGCGGTGGTTGATCGGCCGCTGCAACAGCTTCGAGGCACTCTCGGCATCCAGCAGGTTGTAGTTGCCGATGAAGCCGGCGGCGAACACGTCGACCGGCGCGGTGTAGAGGGTTTCGGCGTCGCCGCTTTGTACGATCTTTCCCTGATTCATCAGGAAAATCCGGTCAGACATGGTCAGGGCTTCTTCCTGATCGTGTGTGACGAAAATCGTGGTCAGGCCGAGTTCGCGCTGGATCTGACGGATCTGTTCGCGCAGGTGTTTGCGAATCCGCGCATCGAGGGCTGACAGCGGTTCATCCAGCAGCAACAGTCGCGGACGGGTGACCAGCGAACGTGCGAGGGCGACCCGCTGGCATTGACCGCCGGACAGCTGATGCGGATAGCGACTGGCGAAATCGTTGAGTTCAACCAGCTTCAACACTTCGGCAACCCGTTTGTGGCTGTCGTCGGCATTGACCTTTTGCATGCGCAGGCCGAAGGCGACGTTCTGCTCCACGGTCATGTTGGGGAACAGCGCGTAGCTCTGGAACACCATGCCGATCCCGCGTTTCTGCGGGGTGAGCGGCACGATGTCGACGCCATCGAGCAGGATCTTGCCGCCATCCACCGGCGTCAGCCCGGCGATGCAGCGCAGCAGGGTGGATTTGCCGCAACCGGACGGGCCGAGCAGGGTGACGAATTCACCTTTCTGGATTTCGCAGTTGATGTCGCTGAACACCGTGGTGCCGGCGTAGTTTTTTTGCAGGTGTTGGACGCTGACATAGCTCATTCGCTTTTGTCCTTGTTCAAGATGTTGGCGACCCAGGTCAGGACCAGCACGAAAAAGAAGTAGGAAATCACCAGCGCACTGGTGAAGTGGCCGCTGCTGTTGCGCATGTTGTTCAGATAAACCTGCAGGGTTTCGTAGCGGGTGCCGACCAGGATGTTGGCGAACACGAACTCACCGAACAGGAACGAGAACGACAGCAGCAACGCGACCATCAGGCCTTTGCGCAGGTTCGGCAGCACAACCAGGAAAGCTGCCTGAAAAGTGCTGGCGCCGAGCAGTTGGGCGGCGTCCATCAGGTCGCGCAGGTTGATCGCTTGCAGGTTGTTTGTGATCGCCCGGTACATGAACGGCAGCGCAACGGTGAAGTAGCAACCGATCAGGATCCACGGCGTGCCGACCATCGCGAACGGTCCGGAACCGTAGAGCTGCAACAGGCCCACCGACGACACCACCGGCGGCACCGCGAAGGGCAGCAGGATCAGGATGTTCATCAGCGCATCGAGTTTCGGGAAGTGGTAATGCACCACGAACAGCAGCGGCAGGATCAGCACCACCGACAGGATCAGTGCGCCGACGCACACCAGCAGCGATTGGCCGAAGGCGTGCAGAAAGCGCGGATCGCTCCACAACTGGATGTACCACTTGAAGGTGAAACCGCTGGGCAGGATGGTGGCCGACCAACTGCTGGCGATCGAGTAGATCAGCGTGCCCACCAGCGGCAGCAGCAGGATGGCGAACAGCAGATAGACCACGACGCGGTGGTAGACGCCGGCCGGGCCGGATTCAGCGCGAGACATGGTAGCTCCTCTTCAGCAGCAGTTGATGCACGACGGTCACCAGGGTCATCAGCGCCACCAGCACCACGGCCAGGGCGCTGGCCAGGTTCGGGTCGAGGGAAATGTCACCGGAGACCATCGCAGCAATCCGGATCGGCAATACGTTGAAGTTGCCGGTGGTCAGCGCGTAGACCGTGGCGTAGGCGCCGAGGGCGTTGGCCAGCAGGATCACGAAGGTGCCGAGCAGGGCCGGGGTCAGCACCGGCAGGCCGATGTGACGCCAGAACTGCCAGCCGTCAGCGCCGAGTAGCGCGGCGGATTCGCGCCAGTCTTCACGCAGGGCGTCGAACGCTGGATACAACAGCAAGACGCCGAGTGGAATCTGGAAGTAGGTGTAGAGGATGATCAACCCGGTTTTCGAGTACAGGTTGAAGTCCTCGATGATCCCGGCCTGCTTCAACATGATCGTGATGCTGCCGTTGAAGCCGAGCAGGATGATGAACGCAAACGCCAGGGGCACGCCGGCGAAGTTGCTGGTCATGTTGGCGAAGGCGTTGACGAAGTTGCGCAGTTTCGAATCGACCCGGCGCAGCGAGTACGCACCCAGCACCGCGATGATGATGCCGAACACACTCGACCAGAAACTGATTTCGAGGCTGTACTGGATCGCCTGCAGATAGAACTTCGAACTGAAGATCTTGCTGAAGTTGGCAAAGCCCCAACCGAACTCTTCCGATTGCAGGCTGTTGATCATCACCCAGATCAGCGGGGCGATTTCGAACACGATAAAGAACAGTGCGAAAGGCACCAGGCACAGGGCCGCCAGCCATTTGCCGCGAGTCATTGAGTTCACTTGAGCAACTCCCGGCATACAGGTTTGTCGTGGGGCACGCCGAGCAGTTCGCAAACGGTGCCGCAGATGTCGGTCTGCTTGGGTGCAGCGTCACTGTTCAGGCTGAAGGCATCACCGAGTACGAACAACGGCACCTGACGTTCTTCCGGTAGCAGGCCGTTGTGCGAGCGGTCGTTGTTCATGCCGTGGTCGGCGGTCACCAGCACCTGGCAGCCGGCGTCGAGCCAGCCTTGCAGGTAGTCGGCGAGGATGATGTCGGCGCTGCGCGCGCTGTTGCGATATTGCGGGGTGTCGAGGCCGTGCTTGTGCCCGGCGTCGTCAATGTTCATCGGATGGATCAGCAGAAAGTCCGGTGCATGGCGCAGGCGCAGGTTTTCGGCGTCGGCGAACAGGTGCGAATCCGGGTAGTGATCGTTCCAGTAGAAGTGGCCGTGCTGGATCGGTAGCGTCGGGTCATCGGTATGCCGATCCCGTGCTGCCACGAACGGCGAGCGGTTGTAGAGCTCGCTGACCCAGTGGTACGCCGCAGCGGCGGTTTTCAGACCGGCATCGCGGGCGTAGTGATAGATGCTGCGCTGGTTGGACAGGCGCGAGACGTTGTTGTGGACGATGCCGCTGTCGATCGGCGGTACGCCCGTGAGGATGCATTCGTAAAGCGGTCGGGACAGGGCCGGCAGCTCGCACTCCAACTGATAGAGCGCGGCGCGTCCTGCGCCAACGTAAGCCTGCAGATGCCCCATGGCGTGACGCGCGACCTCGTAGTTGAGGCCGTCGAGCACGACAAGGATGACGGTGTGCTTCATAGGGGCAAAAACTCCGCGAAACAGAAAATTTCAGATTCAACCCGGATCCCCTGTGGGAGCGGGCTTGCTCGCGAAGGCGGAGTGTCAGTCAATAATTTTTTGACTGATCCACCGCCTTCGCGAGCAAGCCCGCTCCCACATTTGGATCTTCAACAGATCACAAAAGGGTGATCAGCCGCTTTATTTCATCTCGACGATGACTTCTTCGTTCCACTTCTGCGGCAGGGCCTTGGAGGTTTTTTCCCACGCATCGGCGTCCTTGATCGGGGTGACCTTCTTGTACTGCTCGTTTGGCAGCAGCTTGGCTTTCACGTCTTCCGGCAGTTGCAGATGCTCGGCGCGGATCGGACGAGCGTTGCCACGGGCGAGGTTGGTCTGGCCGGCGTCGCTGAAGATGTATTCGCGGGTCAGCTTGGCGGCGTTCGGGTTCTTCGCGTATTTGTTGATGATGGTGGTGTAGCCGGAAATCACCGAGCCGTCGGACGGGATCAGCACCACGTAGTCATCCGGGTTGGCCATCTTGGCCTTGTAGCTCAGGCCGTTGAAGTCCCAGACCACACCGACTTCGATCTCGCCTTTTTCCATGGTGGCGATGGTCGGGTTGGCCATCGACAGGCGACCCTGCTTGGCGATGTCTGCGAACAGCAGCAGGGCAGGCTGGAGGTTTTTCTCGTCGCCGCCGTTGGCCAGGGCTGCGGCGAGTACGCCGTTGGCAGCCTGTGCGGCAGTGCTCACGTCACCGATGGAAACCTTGTATTTGCCGCCCTTGAGGTCAGCCCATTTGGTTGGTACTTCGGAGCCGTGCAGCAGTTTCTTGTTGACGATGAAGGCGATGGTGCCGGTGTAGGCCAGTGCCCAGTTGCCGTCCTTGTCCTTGGCCCAGGCTGGCACCTGATCCCAGGTGGTCGGCTTGTACGGTTGAACCACGCCTTGCTTGACCGCGATCGGGCCGAAGGCCGCGCCGACGTCGCCGATGTCGGCGGTGGCGTTGTCTTTTTCAGCGGCGAACTTGGCGATTTCCTGGGCCGAGCTCATGTCGGTGTCGATGTGTTTCAGGCCGTAGGTCTTGGCCAGGTCTTCCCAGGTGCCTTTCCAGTTGGCCCAGTCATCGGGCATGCCGACGCTGTTGACGGCGCCTTCCGCTTTCGCAGCGGCTTCGAGGGTTTTCAGATCATCAGCCGCCATGGCGGCGGTGCACATGGCAATGGTCGAGCCTAACAGTGTTGCCAGGAAAAGCTGTTTCATTCCGAAGCTCCTTGGTCGTGTTCAACGCTGCGATTGCGGTTTGTGTTGGTCTAGGTCAGCAATACCTGAGCCAATGTAGGGGGGCTGGATGACACTTTGATGTCGGCGGATACCCGACCCGCGTTTTATTTCTCCTGTATCGACGGCTGCCCGCTAAGCGTAGACCACCCGCAAAGTCCCGGTGGGCAAGGGACTTGGCCGATGTATTGCAAGTTGTCAGGGCGACCGTTCGGTAGTTTTGTCATCTCTCGGTCATCTGCACTGCCTAGGCTTGCAACACGACCAAACGGCGCAATAGCTGTGCGGTTTTGCCCCGAAACAGTGCTGGTCTAGTCCAGATAGGTAACGTTGATGCGCGATGAGGCAACAAAAGCGGTGACAGCGATTGGCCAGATCCTTCAGGAGCAACTCGACCATGGGTTGCTGGCGGCGGGGAGCAAGTTGCCGGCCGAGCGCAAGCTCAGTGAGCTGTTCGGTACGACGCGGATTACGGTACGGGAAGCCTTGTTGCAGCTGGAGGCGCAAGGGCAGATTTATCGCGAGGAGCGTCGGGGCTGGTTCGTGTCGCCGCCGCGTCTGGCTTACAACCTGATGCAGCGCAGTCACTTTCACGCGATGGTCAGTGCGCAGGGGCGGGTGCCGTCGACCGAGGTGATTTCGGCGCGCTTGCAGCCGGCGTCAGCGGCGGTCTGTGCCTGGTTGCAGTTGCCGGCGTTGTCGAGCGTGATTCAGATTTGCCGGTCGCGGCGGATCGATGGGCGGCTGGTGTTGTATGTGGAGCATTATCTGAATCCGCAGTTTTTTCCGGGGATTCTGGAGTTTGATTTGAATCAGTCGATTACCGAGCTTTATGCGCGGCATTACGATTTGCATTATGGGCGGGTGCGGTTCGAGATTGTTCCGACGTCGTTGTCGGTGGAGGCGGCGGCGGGGTTACGGGTTTCGGTGGGGAGTCCGGGGTTGAGGATTGCTCGGGTTAATTATGATCAGTTTGGGCGGTTGATTGATTGTGATCTGGAGTTTTGGCGGCATGATGCGATTCACGTTGGTGTTGATGTGGTTTGATCGCTTTGTGTGAATATCCGTTGCTGCGGTAACGGCTTCTTAGGGTTTCGCCCTTACGGCGAGTCACTTTTTTCAAACGCCAAAAAAGTAACCAAAAACGCTGGGCCCCGGCGTTCGGCACCTCGCTGGGGCTCGGTGTTCCTTCGTTACGGGATTCATCCGGGGGCATCGCCTACGGTTTGCTTCGCTGCACCTCC
>NZ_AKJQ01000084.1:0-23847 GCF_000282255.1 Pseudomonas sp. GM25
CAAGATTGAATTCCGAAACCCCTGTCTGCTAACGCAGACAGGGGTTTTGTCGTTTCAGTGCCCACAAAAATCCGATTTTCAAACCGCTCTGCGTGCCTTGCTGCTCCGACGAGCCTGCCATTTGCGCCACCAGATGTAGACGCCAGTCCCCGACAACACCGCAATCAGAACACCCAATACCGCGATCATCACTTGTCCGGTGAAGCCTATGATCCGTCCCCCATGTATCGGCAACTGCAACCGATAAAACCGCTCTCCCAACGTCCCTTTTCCTGCGATCTCCTGCCCCAGTAATCGTCCGTCAGTACCGTGGAAGAACAACCAGGATTTACCGTGGGCCTCGGTGTCATGCTGCCCAAACCCGGCACCGTAGAAGTTGTACTCAAAGCTGTAATACAACTCGCCGATCGCCGCTGTCAGCCCCAACCTTTTGCCTTCCTGTTGTGCCCTTTCGTATGCCTGTTGATAACTCAACCGAGTGATCCCCAGCTCTTCGGCAGGCATTCGCCCTCGGGCTTCATACACGCTCGGTTCAATCGGAGAAAACAGCGACACCGCGGGTTTGAAGACCTGGCTCGGCAGGTTCATCGCCACGCTGCTGACGGCGATCGGCAGCAACAACAACCACAGCCACAAGCCCCCTGCCCGATGCAGATCGAAGTTGAGTCGATAGGCATGCCCGCCCTTGATCTTCCAGGCGTTCGACCACTTCTTCCAGAACGGTTTACCCCGCGGTAGCGTCAGCCAGAGGGCGATGAAGCAATCGATTACCCAGGCGATGGCCACCAACCCCATCAACAGCAAACCCCAGTTACCGGGCAGTGTCAGGTTGTAGTGAAACTCAAGAATGAACGGAACGAAGTTCTCACGCTGGAAACAGCACTCGCCCCAGTAACGCTGACCTTTTTGCTCTGCGCTCACCGGGTCGAGGTAGAACACTTCATTGCGTTCTTTGAAGGGTTCGTCCGTCGCCGGATCATTTCGCGGAACCGCCGCCAGCAATGCCGTGTGGCCTGCCTCATTCGGGTACTCCATGTACCAGACCTGCAACTTCGGATGGGCCGATTGCACCGCATCAACCAGCCCACCTGGCGGCAGACGCTCCCCCTCGGCCGAAGCCGCGTAAAACTCCGGATTCAACCACTCATCCAGCTCATGGTTGAACGCCAGAATACTGCCAGTGATCCCGGCCAGCAGAAGAAAAACCGCCGTGGCCAATCCGATATACCGGTGCAATAAAACCAGAAACGAACGCATGAAAATTCCCCCACAGATACGACAAAGCCAGCCCCTGAAATCAGGGGCTGGCTTTTTTATGCACAAGACAAAGGCTTAGAACTGGTAACTGACCGTCGCGGCGACGTTGCGCTCTTCGCCCATGTAGCAGAAGTCCAGACTGGCGCAGGAGGCCACGTAGGATTCGTTGGTCAGATTGTTTGCATTCAGGCGTACGTCGACACCCTTCAGACCGACCTTGCCGAGGTCATAGCCAATCGATGCGTCGAACAATGTGTAGGACGGCACCTTCATGGTGTTCTCTGCATCCGCCCAGCTATAGCCGACATAACGCACACCGCCGCCCAGTCGCAGACCATCGAGTGCCGCGCTGTCGAACTTGTAGTCCGCCCACAGCGATGCCATGTGCCGCGGCGCCTGGGTTGGCGAGTTGCCCTTGTTCTCGATCAAATTGGTCGGTGTGCTCAAGGTGCTGGTCATCGACTTTGAGTATTCAATGTCGGTGAAGGTGTAGCTGCCGAGGACTTTGAGGTTGTCGGTCAACTGCATGTGCGCTTCCAGTTCCAGTCCCTGAGAGCGGACAGCGCCTACAGCGCGATAGAAGTTTTCCTGCGGCAGTTTGGTCGCCAGGTTCTCCTGATCGATGCGGAACAACGAGGCGGTGAACAGATTGTCGGTACCCGGCGGCTGATACTTCAGGCCCATTTCCCACTGCGTTCCATCGGTCGGTGCGAGCGGATTGCCGGCGCTGTCAGCGTAGGAATTCGGGTTGAACGACTCGGAATAGCTGACGTACGGCGCGAGGCCGTTATCGAACAGATACAGCGCGCCGGCACGACCGGTGAGCTTGGTGCGTCGATCATTGATCTCGGTGCCAACCGGACGGCCCGCTTCGGCGATGCGGTTTTCGTCGGAGGTTTCCACCCAGTCCTGACGCAGCCCCAGCGAGAAGCGCCACTTGTCCATCTCGATCAGGTCTTGCAGGTAAACGCCGGTCTGCTCCAGACGCCGCAGATAGCTGGTCTCGCCGTATGGCGTAATAGCCGAATTGCCATACACCGGGTTGAACGCATTGATCGGCGCCAGGCCGCCGCTGGTCCAGTCGACTACGGTTTTACGCCGCTGGTAATCCGCCCCCATCAGCACTGTGTGCTTGGTCGCGCCGGTGAAAAACTCGGCCTGGAGCATGTTGTCGACGATGAACGCGTGCAGACGCTCGTCACCGCCGGTGTAGTAGCGATTCAGTTCGTTGCTGGTCGGCGACGTCCAGCCATAGGCATACACCTGATCCATGTTCACTTTGGAGTCGAGGTAGCGGAAATTCTGCCGCACGGTGAAGACGTCATTGAAGCGGTGTTCGAACTGGTAACCGAACGACTGCTGATCACGGGAGTAACCATCGATGCCCGGCTCGCCTTCGAAGAAATGCGGCGAGATCCGGTTGCCGTTGCGCTGATGAATCGTGCCGTCGGCCGGCACGCCACCGTGGTAGCCGCCATCCGGGTCATGCTGCAGATACGCCTGCAGGGTCAGCGAAGTATCTTCGTTGAAATCGATGCTGACGGTTGGTGCGAGGGCGAAGCGCTTTTCCTTGTTGTGGTCGAATTGCGTGTCGGACTGATCCGTCAAACCGATCAGACGATAGGCGATACGCTTGTCGTCATCGACCGGTCCGCTGAAGTCAAAACCGACACCGCGCTGGCCCTGAGTGCCGACGGTGGCCTGAACCTGGTGATAGGCCTCGTACAGCGGCTTCTTGCTGGTCAGCGCCACCAGACCGCCCGGCGAGCTACGGCCGTAGAGCACCGACGAAGGGCCCTTCAGGATATCGACACGCTCAAGGAAATATGGGTCCACCTGCATAGTGCTGTAGGTGCCGCTGTCGCCCATCGACTTGAGGCCGTCGAGGTAGATGTTATCCACCGAACCATCGTTGAAGCCGCGCATTGCCACGTAGTCGTAACGGTGCGTGGCGCCGTAAGGATTGGTCAGCACACCGGGGGTGTAACGCATGGCCTGGGACACGGTTTGCGAGCCCTGGTCGTCCATTTGCTCGCGGGTAACCACGGACACGCTTTGCGAAGTTTCCAGCAGCGCGGTACTGGTCTTGGTGGCGATCTGGCTGTGCGTCGCGTTGTAGCCGTCCATGCTGCCCAGCGCGTTGCCGAGGGCGAAGCCTTTGATGTCCGTGGTCGGCAGAGCCAGTGCTTCGGTTTCCGCGACCGAGCGCAACACATAGCTGCTGCCGTCCTGGCTGACCGCCTCCAGACCTGATCCGCCGAGCAAGTGGCTCAAGGCCTGATCGGTCGAATACTCACCCTGTACACCCGGTGACTGGCGGCCCTGGGTTTGCTGCGGCGTCATCGACAACGTGATGCCCGCCTGACGCGCGAACTGGTTGAGCGCCTCGCCCAATGGCCCGGCGGGGATGTTGTAGCGGTGGCTGCTGACCTCGCTGGCATTGGCCGCGATGCTCAGGCTTGGCAACACGCCAACGCCCAGGGCGGTAGAAAACAGCGCCGCCCGAACGGCGTGGCGCAACAGGCCGGATTCGGCAGAGAAATTCAGAGGGTTCTTACAGGTAACGCGCGCAGTCATTGTAGGTTTCCGTAGGCAGTCGCGAAGGCTGAGTTGAAGTGCTTACTGACTAAGCCGGACTTGCCACGAAAACCCGCCAAAATAATTTCAGGCCGCAGACTCCAGTGTCACCCACCAACGAGTGCGGTAGCGCAATTGCACCGGCAGGGTCTGCGGCAGGATCGCCAGCAGCTTGTCGGTGTCCTCAAGACGGAACACGCCGGACAGGCGCAAATCCGCAATGTCCGACGCACAGCTCAGAAAACCCTGACGATATCGGCCGACTTCGCTGAGGAAGTCGCCCAGCCGCATGTTGCGGGTCACGATCAGCCCGTCGACCCAGGCACCGGCGTCCATGTCCAGCGGCGGCGCCGGGCGAATTTGATGGTGATCGATCAGATAGCTCTGACCGGCGATGGCCTCTGTCGAGTTGCCAGCGGAGTGAATCGCGACCCGGCCACTGGTGACGCTCAGGCGCGTGCATCCATCTTCCTGGCGCAGAATGAATCGCGCCTTGATCGGCTCGTAACTGCCATGACGGCTTTGCACCCGCAGCGGTCGTTCAAACGGCGCACCTTCATCGGCACCGCCACAGGTGACGATGATTTCGCCACGGGTCAGTCTGATCAGCCGTTGCTGTGCGGTGTAGTCGAGATCCACGCTGCTGGCGGTGTTGAGCTCGATCCGCGTGCCGTCCGGCAGCTGGAAGCCACGGCGCTCGCCGGTGGCGGTGGCGTAGTCGGCGCTCCACTGTTGCCAGGCGGAAGTATCGCTGGCCAGCCATCCCGCTGAACCCATCAGCAGCGCGCCGGACAACAGCTTCAACGCCTGACGTCGACCCAACCCCTGCGCACTGTTTTCCAGCGTGTTGAACGCCACCTGCGCACCGGGCACGGCGCGCAGATTGTGGGTCAGTTCGGCTTGCAGAGACTGCACCCGTTGCCAGGCCAGTTCGTGATCATGGTGTTCGGCGCGCCATTGTTCGCACTGGCGATTCAGGCGCGGATTGCCATGGTTGTTGCGCAGACGCAGGAGCCAGTGAATGGCCTGTCGGACCACCTGCTGCGGTGGCTCGGCGCGACGGCCAAGCGAGAGGTTATCCACCGGCATCAGTTTTCGTACCGCAGCACGTAGCAGTGAAACAGGGCGTCGGCGACGTAGCGTTCTACCGAGCGCAGGGACAGTCCCATCTGCTCGGCGATCTGCTTGTGGGTCAAACCTTCGCACTGCGCCAGCAGAAATGCCTGACGCACTTTTGGCCTCAAGCCTTCAAGCATGCGGGCAATGCCCTCGAGCAGTTCGATCACCAAGGCGCGGGATTCGGCACTCGGGGTTTCGGCTTCAGGCAAATGGGCGATGGTTTCCAGATAGGCGCGTTCAATTTCTTCACGGCGCCAATGATCGATCACCAAACCCCGAGCAACCGTGCGCAAGAATGCGCGAGGTGCCTTGAGTTCCAGACGCTCGGTGCGCTGCAGCAGGCGCACGAACGTGTCCTGAGCCAGATCCGCCGCATCGGCGGCATTGCCCAGCCGCGCGCGCAACCAGCCGTTGAGCCAGCCGTGATGACTACTGTAAAGCGCCTGTACTGCAAACTCAGGTGAGGACATGAACGCGACAGCCCGAACGTCACAAATGATAATTAGTCGCATTGTCATCAAGGGTTACAGAATTTGCAACCGGCGCTGTAAAACAGTCATCAAAAAATGACAGGCGAACGCTCTGGCACGCCGTTCGGCGGGAATCTGGCAGAAATGCCGTCCATTTCCTGCAAAGCCCTAAGTTTTCTCCGAAGCGTGCCGACAGACTGGTGAGACATGCGTGCACCAAAGTAGAGCAGCCATCAGAACGCTGCCTGCGCTGTACATGGAATGTTGCATCCGGAACGCATCCCCACTTTTGGCATAAGAAGTCCCATGAAATGAATCTCAAGTTCAGCCATAAAATCCTGCTGGCCGCCTCGGGCGTCGTGGTCCTGGCGTTCGCGCTGTTCACTTTGTACAACGACTATCTGCAGCGAAACACCATTCGCCAGAACCTCCAGTCCTCGGTCCAGCAGGCCGGCGACCTGACCGCCAGCAGTGTGCAGAACTGGATGAGCGGGCGGATTCTGGTACTGGAAAACCTCGCGCAGAACGTCGCCCATCAAGGCAAGAACGCCGACTTCCCGGGCCTCGTCGATCAACCGGCCTTCACCTCGAACTTCCAGTTCACCTACGTCGGCCAGGCCAACGGTGTGTTCACCCAACGCCCTGACGCGAAGATGCCGGACGGCTACGATCCGCGTCAGCGCCCCTGGTACAAACAGGCCGTGGCCGCTGACCAGACCATGCTGACCCCGCCATACATGGCCGCCGTTGGCGGTCTGGTAGTGACCATCGCCATGCCGGTGAAAAAGAACGGCGAGCTGCTCGGCGTCGTGGGCGGTGACCTGAGCCTGGAAACCCTGGTGAAGATCATCAACTCGGTGGACTTCGGTGGCCTGGGCCACGCGTTCCTGGTCAGCGGTGACGGTCAGGTGATCGTCAGCCCGGATAAAGACCAGGTCATGAAGAACCTCAAGGACATCTACCCGAACGCCGATGTGCGTATCCAGAAGGGCAACCAGAATGTGGTGCTCAACGGTCAGGAGCGCATCCTGTCGTTCACCCCGGTCGCAGGTCTGCCGAATGCCGAGTGGTACATCGGTCTGTCGATTGATCGCGACAAGGCCTACGCCGCACTCAGCCAGTTCCGCACCTCGGCACTGATCGCAATGTTCGTCGCCGTCGGCGCGATTGCAGTCTTCCTGAGCTTGCTGATCACCGTCCTGATGCGTCCGCTGATCACCATGGGCCGTGCGATGCAGGACATCGCTCAGGGTGAAGGTGACCTGACCCGTCGTCTGGTAGTGGAAAGCAAAGACGAGTTCGGCGAGTTGGGCAGTTCGTTCAACCAGTTCGTGGAGCGGATTCACGCCTCCATTTCCGAAGTGTCTTCCGCGACTCGCCACGTACACGACCTGTCGCAACGGGTGATGGCATCGTCCAACGCCTCGATCATCGGCTCCGACGAGCAAAGCGCGCGCACCAACAGTGTCGCTGCGGCGATCAATCAACTGGGTGCCGCCACCCAGGAAATCGCCCGTAACGCGGCCGACGCTTCGCAACACGCCAGCGGCGCGAGCGAGCAGGCCGATGACGGTCGTCAGGTGGTCGAGCAGACGATTCAGGCCATGACCGAGCTGTCGCAGAAGATCAGCCTGTCGTGCACCCAGATCGAAACCCTGAATGCGAGCACCGACAACATCGGCCACATTCTCGATGTGATCAAAGGCATCTCCCAGCAGACCAACCTGCTGGCGCTCAACGCGGCCATCGAAGCGGCCCGTGCCGGTGAAGCCGGGCGCGGTTTTGCGGTGGTGGCGGACGAGGTGCGTAACCTCGCTCACCGCACCCAGGAATCGGCGGAAGAGATCCACAAGATGATCACCTCGCTGCAGGTCGGTTCCCGCGAAGCGGTGACCACCATGAACGCCAGTCAGGCGTCCAGCGAAGAGAGCGTTGAAGTGGCGAACCAGGCCGGTCTGCGTCTGGTCAGCGTGACCCAGCGCATCGGCGAAATCGACGGCATGAACCAGTCGGTGGCAGCCGCTACCGAAGAGCAGACTGCGGTGGTGGAAACCCTCAACGTCGACGTCAACCAGATCAACCTGCTGAACCAGCAGAGCGTTGCCAACCTCAATGAAACGTTGAAGGATTGCGATGCGTTGTCGCAGCAGGCCAACCGTTTGAAACAGCTGGTGGACAGCTTCAAGATCTGATTGCTTGCGGTCAAAAAACAGCCCGCTGCGGAGTGATCCGCAGCGGGCTTTTTCAGGCCTTACACAAACAGCTTCAGCACATTGCCCATCGCGTCATCGGCAAACCCCTGGACGAAATCCTTGAACCCCGGCAGTGCCTCGGGCCCGCCGCTTGCCGGCTCGGCGATGATCGTCCAGGTCGCCCGCGACTTGCCCGCGCCCAGCGATTCCACATTCATCGCCGCCCACAGATTGGCCACGCCCAGCGTGTTGTAGATCGTGGTCCAGGTCATGCTCAGCGCCTGGTCGTCCCGGGAGTTGAGCTGCTCGACCACCACGTTGCCATCCTTGAAGAACTTCTTGCGCAGCGACGACACACCTTCGCCGGTCATTTCGATGTGCGACAGCGCCGGAATGAAACGGTCGAAACCGTCGAATTTGCCGACCACTGCCCACACTTGTCTGGCGTCCACCGGCACTTCCA
The DNA here is from genome assembly GCF_000282255.1 of Pseudomonas sp. GM25. Lineage (NCBI taxonomy): Bacteria > Pseudomonadati > Pseudomonadota > Gammaproteobacteria > Pseudomonadales > Pseudomonadaceae > Pseudomonas > Pseudomonas sp. GM25. The sequence continues at coordinate 8,079 of NZ_AKJQ01000084.1, forward strand.
CCGAAGACACGACGTGGCAGCCGTGAGGGTTTTTGATCAGGGTGTCGGGTTGAAGATTGCTCATGGTGTTGCTCCTTGGTTGATGAGTCAGATGAAGTTGATTTCTTTCAGGTAGTCGCAGCCGCGACGTAGCAGCGCCGGGGATTTTTCCGGGTAGTGCGCGCCCATCTGCTGCACGCCGGCCTGGGCATTGGCGTGGCCGATCAGGGAGATGTCGCCGATGTCTTCCTCGAAGCCGTTGAGGTAGAAACCGAGCACGCCGAACAGCGCGTTGTCGGCATCGACCCGGCCCAGTTGCTGTTGCCAGTCGGCGACGCTGACCAGCGAAAACTCGCTGCCGGTTTCGCGGAACGACGCGACGTAGGCATCCCAGCTCAAGGGCTCCGGGTTGTGCAGGTTGAACACCGCCCGTTCGGCCGAATAACGGCTGGCGTGGAAGGCGATGAAACGGGCGAGGAAATCCACCGGCATCAGGTCGAAATTCAGTGCGAAGGCCGGCACCTGACCGAGCTGGATCGAGCCCTTGAGCATCAGCATCAAACGGTTCTTGTGCGGCTGGCACACGCCGCTGAGGCTGTTGAAACTGATGTTGCCGGGCCGATACAGATTGACCCGCACCCCACGCTCCCGCGCCCGTTCGAGGATGCGTTCGCCGACCCATTTCGACAGGTTGTAGCCGTTGCGGATGTAGATCGGCGGCGTCGGTGCGGCGGGCAGTTCCAGCACCCGGCCTGCGTCGTCGACGGTGCTGGAGGCGGACAGCGTCGAGACGAAATTGAACACCTTCTTGCTGCGCCCTTCGCACAGCCGCAGCAGTTCGAAAATCGGCTCGACGTTGTCCGCCGCCAGCGACTCGTAATCGAGTACGTGATTGACGTTGGCGGCGTTGTGCACCAGCGCGCCGAACTCGCGATCCAGTCGCTCGAAATCCTCATTGGCCAGGCCCAGTTGCGGCCGTGCGATGTCCGCCGAATAGACCCGCACCCGACTCAGGTCCAAGTGCTCCAGCCGGTTCTCTCGCAACGACTGGGCAAAGCGCTGCGCCGCCGTTTGCCCGCCGCCGTCGCGCACCAGACATGCGACTTCGCTGGCGCCCCATCCCAGCAGCGCCTCGACGATATGCACACCGACAAAACTGTTGGCGCCGGTGACGATCACCTTGTGCACATCGCCCATGCGGCTGATCGGCAACGGCTCGATGTCCAGCGCTCGCTCGGCGTCGGCCATCGCCTGGGCGCTGAGTACCGCGCTGTCGTCGGTGCCGCGCACCAGCGTGGCGAGCTTGGTGATGGTCGGCAGTTCGATGAAGCGGTTGATCGAAATGCTGCGACCGAACTCCTCCCGCAGACGCAGGAGCATGCGCGACAGCAGAATCGAATGACCGCCGAGATTGAAGAAGCTTTCGTCGGTGGAAATGTCGCTGGTCGGCAGCTCCAGCAACTCGCCCCAGATCTCCAGCAGTAGCGCTTCGTCGGCGTTGGCTGGCAGGCATTTCGGGCCGCTGTCCTGCACGCTGACCGGCAGTTCCAGCAAGGCCTTACGGTCGACTTTGCCATTGGCGGCGAACGGCATGTTCGGCAGTTCCGTCCATGCCACCGGTTGCATGTAGTCGGGCAAAAACTGCTGTGCGTGAGCTTTCAACGACTCGCGCGCGGCATCCGATTGCGGCTGGGCAAGAAACGCCAGAATCCGCCGCTGACTGTCGATCACCACGGCGATTTGCCGATACAGCTGACTCTCGCGCAGGCAGCGCTCGATCTCCTCCGGCTCGACCCGGAAGCCGCGGATCTTCACCTGATTGTCGCGGCGTCCGCACAGCTCGATGCCGTCCTCGCCCCACTTGGCCATGTCGCCGCTGCGGTAGGCGCGCAGATGCTGGCCGTCCGGCAACTCCAGATCCAGATAGCGCTCCGCCGTCTGCTGCGGATTGTTCAGGTAACCCAGGCAAACGCCGGGGCCGACGATGAACAGCTCGCCCACGGTTTGCTCCGGCACCGGTTGCAGATCGTCATCGAGGATCAGCACCTGACTGTTGGCAATCGGCCCGCCGAGGGTGCGATTGCTGTCGCCCGGTTGCAGTTGGCGCGCGGTGATTAGCACCGTAGCTTCGGTCGGACCGTAGAGGTTGTGCAGCTTGCCCTGGCGGGTCAGTTGCTCGATCACGAACGGCTCGCAGACGTCGCCGCCGGTCATGATTTGCCCGACGCTTTGCAGTTGCTCCAGCGGCAGGATGCTCAACAGCGCCGGCGGCAGGAACGCGTGGGTCAGTTGCCGACGGCGAATCAGCGCCACCAGTTGCAGCGGATCACGGCGCTGGTTGTCGTCGGGCACCACCAGTTCTGCGCCTTCGAGCAGGGTCGGGAAGATGTCGATCAGCGACGAGTCAAAACTCAGCGACGAGAACTGCAGCACCCGGCTCTCGGCGTGCAACTGCACGTAGTTGGCGTACCACGCGGTGAAGTGCGCAAGGTTCGCCTGACTCAGCAGCACACCCTTCGGATGCCCGGTGGTGCCCGAGGTATAGAGCGCCATGCACGGCGCATAAAGCTCGGGCCGGTGGCGCATCAACGGTTGCGACAGATCGACGTCAGTGCAGTCGATGCAGCAGACATCCAGCCCCGGCATCGAACCGCTCAGCGGATGTTCACCGTCGTGTAGCAACAGCACCGCCCCGGCGTTTTCCAGAATGTACTGCTGACGCTGAAGCGGATGGCTCGGCTCCAGCGGCAGGTACACCGCGCCGCTGCCGAGAATGGCCAGAATCGAAGCAAACAGCGCATCGCATTTCGGCAGGCAAATCCCCACCACCCATGGTTGCGGTTGTGTCTCCAGCATTGCCAGCAAGCGTTGCTGGATTGCACGGCTGTGATCATGCAGCTGGCGATAGCTGATCGACTGCTCGGCGAGATGCAGCGCCGGGCGTTCAGCGTGCTCAATCAGGCTCCGTTGCAGCTGCTCGATCACCGGGATCTGCGCCTGTTGCAGCAACGCCGAATTGGCCGTGGCATTGAAGCGATGGACATAAGCCAGGCTGTCGAGAAACAGCAGGTTTTCCACCTGCTCGAAGTCCGGCGCACGGGCCGGCGCCGCATGCTGGAAATACTCGGCATCGCGGGAAAAGCGGCTGACCAGCAGCGCCACCTCGTCCACCACCTGCGCCAGTGTTCGCTGGCGCAGGGCCTGACCGTTGCCGGACGGTTCGTCGGCGATGGGCACGCGGCTCAGCAGCGTCGAGTTGCACAGGCACAGCAGATCAAGCACCGGCAAACCGCCGGCGCCCGTTGCACCGATACCCAGACGCAAAGTCAGGTGCGGTGGCACGCCGTGATCCTGCGGCGCAAGGCTGCCGTCATCGATCACCAGATCCACCGACGGAGCAGTCCCTGTCAGCAATGAATGACCGTGTTGTTCGAGCTCCTGCGCCAGGTCGGTCAAGGCCTGGCTGCGGCCCCTCAGCAAAATGTCGAGACGTCTCATGTCAGCCTCCTTGTCAAACCAGATAGTCGCGCAGGGCGTGCTGCACGCACGGTGTGTCGAGCAGCGAGCTGTTGTGGAAAAACCGCACGATGTTGCCCACCAGCGGGTGGTGGCGATTGATCGGGAAGGCCAGCCCGGCCATCTCGTCTTTCAGTGCGCGGCGGGTTGCCTCGTTGACTGGCAGGGCGTCGATCAGGCGCAGGTCGAAGGACTTCTGGATGTCGTTGGTCAGGTAGTGGCCGATGAACACCGGCAGGATCTGCGCGATGCATTCGCGATCCGCATCGCTCGCGGTGTGCCAGTAGATGCGCACCATCCGCGCCCAGAAACTCGAGTGCCGGCCCTCGTCGAGCAAGTGGTCGGCCATCAGCCCCTTGATCGACGGCTTGACCGTGTCGTCCCGGGCGAACGCCGCGACATCGCCGGTCACGGTGTTTTCGGCGATGGCCACGCAGATCAGTTCCACGGCGCTGCGCAAGTGTTGCGGGGTCAGTTCGACGGCGGCCGGAATCGCCCGGCTCAGTTCGATTTCATTCGGCAGCTCGATCGGCTCGATGCCGGTCATGGCCACCGTTTGTTGCATGAAATCCATCGCCACCAGCGCGTGGTAATCCTCGTCTACGACCACGGTCATGGCGTCGTAGCGGCAGGCGAACGGGAAGGGCACGGCGAAGCGGTTCTTGGCGATGCTGCGCGCGGTTTTGTCGACGATCTCGGTTTCGAAAATCACCACGTCGTTGATGAATTTGTACAGCGTCTGCACCAGGGCGAAATCACGCTGTTCCGGGCATTCGCGCAGGAAGGTTTCGCTGAGCACCAACGGCTGGCGGCTGAGTGGATAGATCAGCCGCGCGTCGTCCTCCAGCACGCGGCGTGGCCGGGTGCGAATGGTCGCGCGGCTTTCCCAGGCATCGGCGAAAGACTGGTAGTCGGCGGCATTCATTGGGCCACCTCCGCCAGCGGCTCGCGCATGCTCAGGCGCAGGCCGTCCCACAGGGCGATGCGGCTTTCCACAGCGGCGATGGCGCTGGCGTAGACCTCGGCTTCGCGCTGCGGATCGCCGTCCACCAGTCGATCCAGCAGTTGTTCTGCGGCCGGGCCGTGGTCATCGGAGTCGACCTCGATGTGTCGCTCCAGGTAGTAACGGAAGGTCGGCGCCTGTTCGACGCCAATGCCCCAGGCATCGAGCATGCGCTGGAACATGGTCGGAATCACGCTCTCGCGACCGTGCAGGAAGGCGGCGGCAACGCTGTGACCGGGTGCATGCAGTGCGGTGTGCAAAGTGTCACGGACGAACCGCGCAGCAGCCGGATCAACCTCGACGCTTTGCAGGGCGACGTCGTAACTCACGCCCTCCTGCTGCAGCGTCACAAAGCGCTCCACCGCTGTCGTGTCCGCACCGACTTCGCGCATCGCATCGAGGTACAGTTCGAAGTGACTGTAATGCCCGTGTGACAGCCGGTCGTCCGATTCCTCCCCGAGCACGATTTCGTTGATCAGTCGTGCCGCGTGCGGATCCCGTGGCGGCAACCACGGCAGACGCGTGCAAGTCAGTTCCTGCTGCAGGCGCTTGGTCAGCGACATGAAGTCCCAGACAGCAAATACATGCGACTCCATGAACCGGCGCAATGTCGCCAAAGAATCGATTTCGGAGAAGATCGGATGAACGCTGAGTTCGGCTTTCTTTAGTGTAAGTTGCTCTTTAGTTGGCATGGTTGCGAGACTCTGGCTAATAGGGAAGTAGGGGTTGCTCAATCAATCGCTAATAACGTTGAACAAGTTTCTCCAGGCGAACGACAGCCTCATTCGGTTTCGATGAAAGCAGGCAATGTCTGAAGGGCCCAAACTACAGCGGACGGTCAAGCCGTCGCAATCGAGGCCGTACTGCAAGGTTGTGCCGGGTTTGTCATTTCGGATCCAAACTCGGCGAAGAAAAACTAATACATCGCAAAACAACTTAACAAGTTTATTTTTAATTATTTTTAGTTGGCCGTTTTTGAAGTATGAGAGGGTCTGATAAAACTTATAAGTTAAGTTTTATTTGGGCGTAGTTACTCCTTTCAGCGTTTAATGGCCAAAATTGAACGACAAGAGTGAATGCCTCACTCGAAGCAACTTTCCAATTGAGTAATTGAATGAATATGAGGGGATGAAGTCGGGCTGTAACGGCGCCGTTTCTTCCTGTTCCCGTGACAAGGCTCCTTCCGTAGGTTCCTGGTGCGGGGACTGCTGCCGGGGCGGCGCGTCCCCGTTCTATATTGGGTTGGCGATTCAAGGGTGCGCGTAAATCGGCGCCGCGGCTATCGTCGAAAATGACTTCCTTGCGGTGCAAATTCCGGGCTGTTCAAAGCAGGGGGGAGGTTAGAGCGCAGGCGTCGATGTGCCACGGCAAATGACCGTGACCGGTGGGGGGATTTGTAAGCGGGTTATTCGCCGGGTGAGTGGTAGCTCACCCGGGAGAGAGATTCAGCGCGCCGCTTTGCGGCTTTGGCCGGCGGAACTGGCGAGGTAACGAGTGATGACCTCGACACCGCGATTGAGGTGCTGCTCCAGCAGTGTCACGGCGTGCGGGGTGTCACGCTCTTTCACGGCCTGCAACAACGCACGGTGATCGTCCTGGGAGAGTTTGCCCAGGCCCATGGCCTCGAGGTTGAAGCGCAGGAAGCGTTCTTCTTCATTCAGGCCGTCCTCCACCAGCCGCAACAGCCGGCCATTGGGCGCCTTGCTGTAGAGCGCCATGTGAAACAGACGGTTGAGCCGACCGATTTCGGTGTAGTCGTGTTCGATTTCCAGCTCTTCGATGTAGCCGGCCGCGCGCTCGTGATCGGCCGGGGTCAGCAACGGGATCGACTGGCGCAGCGCTTCGGACTCCAGCAGGATGCGCAGCTCATAGGTTTCCGTTGCGTCACCCTGAATCAGCGGCGCCACCACCGCGCCTTTGTGCGCAATCACGTTGAGCAGGCCCTGGGCCTCGAGCTGACGCAAGGCTTCGCGCACCGGCATGCGGCTGACACCGAACAGGTCGGCCAGATCCTGCTGGCGCACGGCGGTGCCGCAGGGCAGGCGTCCGTCGAGAATCGCGGCGCGCAGGGTTTCTTCGATGACCGAGCGCGCCAGATGCGCGGGAATCGGGCCTTCGACTTTGATGCTGTGGAGTGGCTTGGGCTTCTGGGTCACAACTGCACACCCTATGACTGCGGATTTGGATCCAAAGGACACTAGTGATTGCTCTACAGGTTGTCAAACCGTGTAGAAGAACCCTGTCACATCTGAAGTTTAGCGCGCCAGCGATGATCTCAGGGTGCCATTGTTTTTTGCTGGGCTAACCTTCACCATCAAGCGCTTTCCTCTCTGCCCTGGATGCCTTGCATTGGCGGTACGTTTCGCAATCCCACGGATTGCGCGCTGGCTTGCCTGCGCGCTGCTGCTGGCCGGCATCATGCTGGGCGGCCTGCATGCCGATTGGGATTTTTCCGCGATCAGCCGCAAAGCCACGGCACTGTACGGGCCGTTGGGTGCCGGGCAACAGCGGATCGATGCCTGGCAGAACCTGCTGGCCACGCAGAAGCAGGTCAGCGAGATGGAAAAGCTCAAAGTGGTGAACCTGTTTTTCAACAAACAGATGCGCTACGTCGAAGACATCGATCTGTGGCACGAGGTCGATTATTGGGAAACCCCCATCGAAGCCTTGTGGAAAGGCGCCGGCGACTGCGAAGACTACGCGATCGCCAAGTATTTCAGCCTGCGCCACCTCGGTGTGGCCAGTGACAAGTTGCGTATCACCTACGTAAAGGCCCTGCGCCAGAACCGCGCGCACATGGTCCTGACTTACTATTCCAGCCCTGACGCCATGCCGCTGGTGCTCGACAGCCTGATCGACCCGATCAAGCCGGCCGCCGAGCGAACCGATTTGCTGCCGGTCTACTCTTTCAATGCCGAAGGGTTGTACCTGCCGGGCGCCAAGGGCAACAAGAAGGTCGGTGACACCAAACGCCTGTCACGCTGGCAGGATGTGTTGAAGAAAATGCAGGCCGAAGGATTTCCGGTCGAGACGACTAACTAGGAGCACGCGCTCAGATGTCTTTGTTCAAACAGCTGTTGATCGCTATCTGTCTGTTCCTGGTGGTCGCCTTCACCGGCAGCTTCATGGTCAGTCTGGAGAGCTCGCGCACCCAGTACGTCAACCAGTTGCGCTCCCACGCCCAGGATGCGGCCACGGCGCTGGCGCTGTCGTTGACGCCGAACATCGATGACCCGGCGATGGTCGAGCTGCTGGTCAGTTCGATCTTCGACAGCGGTTATTACTCGAGCATCCGCGTGGTCGACCTGAAGACCGACCAGACCATCGTCGAGCGCAATGGCATTCCGGCGGTCACCAACGTGCCGGACTGGTTCGTCAAACTGATCGGCCTGGAGCCGGCCGGTGGCGATGCGCTGGTCAGCCGTGGCTGGGAGCAGGCGGCGCGGGTCGAGGTGGTCAGCCACCCGATGTTCGCCCTGGCCAAACTCTGGCAGAGCGCGCTCGGCAGCCTTGGCTGGCTGCTGGTCTGTGGCGCGGTGAGTGCGGTGCTGGGCGCGTTGTTGCTGCGTCGGCAACTGAAACCGCTGGATTACATGGTCAAGCAATCCCACGCCATCGCTCGTCGTGAGTTCCTGAGTCTGCCGGACCTGCCGCGCACGCCTGAATTGCGCCGCGTAGTGCTGGCGATGAACCAGATGGTCGAGAAGCTCAAGGCACTGTTCCAGGAGCAGGCCGAGCGCAGTGAAAAACTGCGCACCGAGTCCTATCAGGACAACCTCACGGGGCTGGCCAACCGGCGTTATTTCGAGATGCAGTTGAATGCGCGGGTGAGCAACCCGGAGCAGGCCAGCTCCGGATATCTGCTGCTGTTGCGGGTCAAGGATCTGGCCGGGCTGAACCAGCGTCTTGGCGGTCAGCGCACCGATGAATTGCTCAAGGCAGTCGGCGAGCAACTGTCCCGCGAGTGCGCCAAATACCCGGAAACCCAGAACCTCGTCACCCGGATTCGTGGCGGTGAATTCGCCGTGCTGGCGCCGGGGCTGACCCGAGAAGAAGCGCTGCAACTGGCGCAGAGTCTCGACAGTGCGCTGAGCAGTCTGCACGCGACAGGCGCCACCGACGTGGCCGCCGTGGCCTCCATCGGCCTGGCACCGTTCGCTCACGGCGATTCGCCGCAAGCGGTCCTCAGCCTTGGTGATCAGGCGCTGGCCCAGGCCGAAGGGCAGGGCGAGCAGAACTGGGCGTGCCTCGATCAAAGCCTGGTGGCGGACGTCGGTGACGATCACCACGCATGGCATCGCTTGCTCGATCAGGCGCTGAACCAGCGGCGCTTCGAGCTGTTCTTCCAGCCGGTAGTGGCGGCGCAGGACACGCAACTGGTGCTGCATTACAAGGTGCTGTCGCGCTTGCTCGACGAGCAGGGCCAGACCATTCCCGCCGGACGCTTCCTGCCGTGGCTGGAGCGCTTTGGCTGGACCGCGCGACTGGACCGGTTGATGCTCGAGCGGGTGCTGGAGCAGATGGCCGGCCATGAAGAGTCCCTGGCGCTGAATCTGTCCTCGGCGACCCTGGCCGATCCGCAGGCGTTGAACAAAGTGTTCGAGATTCTGCGGACGCATTCCAACCTCGGCGCACGCCTGACCCTGGAAATCGGCGAGGAACAATTGCCGGAACAAGCGGTGCTGGAACAGCTGACCCGCCGCCTGCGCGAGCTCGGTTTCTCCCTGAGCCTGCAGCGCTTCGGCGGACGCTTCAGCATGATCGGCAACCTGGCGCGGCTCGGGCTGGCGTACCTGAAGATCGATGGCAGCTACATCCGGGCGATCGATCAGGAAAGTGACAAGCGCCTGTTCATCGAAGCGATCCAGCGTGCGGCGCACAGCATCGATCTGCCGCTGATTGCCGAGCGGGTCGAGACGGAAGGGGAATTGTCGGTGATTCGCGAGATGGGGTTGTATGGGGTTCAGGGGCAGCTGTTTGGCGAGCCAAAACCCTGGAAATAATGCAGCGCCAAACTGATCGCTCCCACGCTCCGCGTGGGAGCGATCAAACGGATCAGATCAACCCACCCTCATCCTCATCGATCAACTGACTCAACCCGCCCAGCGCTTCCCGCGCCTGGGTCCGGTCCATCAACTTGGCCTGGGCTGCCGGCGGCAGGTCGGTGACGCGGATCACGCCTTTGCTGGTCAGCACCTGAATCAGGTCGTCGAGTACCCGGATCATTTCCAGGTCGCTCTGCTTGAGCTGTTTGAGGCTGTTCTCCACGGCCTCGTTGGCGTACCAGGCCTGGATTTCGTGGTGGTCGGCCGGCAGCGTTTCCGTGGCCTCGGCGTAGGCCGCAGCTTCCACGCGAATCAACTGACCCTGCGCATCGCGTTGCACGTAAAACATTGAGCATCCCTCGGAAATGGACCAGCGTCATGCTGTCAGCAGCATAGCCAACTGCGCGCGAGTATGCGGTGCGCCGACGAAATCGTCACCGGTACAAGCGCCGCAAACGTGACGGCCGCCCCAGTGTGGCGGCCGTTGTTCACGCATCAGCTGTTGTTGTGGTCGACCTTGATGGTCGGATCGCTGCCGGCAATCAGATTGTGAATGTTGGCCGTGGACCAGTTGTTGCCTTCCAGTTTGATCGTCACGTCCGGTGTCGCGGCTGCGGCATCGCCCGAGTTGAACTTGCCGCCCGAGCTGACTTGCAGCGACGACACGCCGTCGACCGTGGTGATCTTCAGGAAGTTGTCGATGGTGCTGCCGGTCTCGCCCTGCAACAGATCACGCAGGTCGATGCGGTCGCCTTCGCTGGCCTTGAAGTCCTTGATCACGTCGTTGCCGGTGTCGCCAGCCTTCCAGACGAAGGTGTCGGCACCCGAACCACCGATCAGGATGTCGTTGCCCTGACCACCGATCAGCGTGTCGTTGCCGGTGCCGCCGAGCAGGATGTCATTGCCCTTGCCGCCGTCGAGCAGGTCGTTGCCGCCCGAGCCGAACAGGATGTCATTGCCCGCGCCGCCCAGCAGCGTGTCGTTGCCATCGTGGGCACCGGACACATCGAACGCCTGATAGTGCTCGGTGATGTACTGGTGCACGTTGCTGGTGGTGACTTTGCTGACGTCGACTCCGGTTTCCTTGGCCACGAACGCCTGCATCGCCTGATAACCCTCGCCGGCAATGCCGTTGAAGCTCACCAGGTCGCCGAACAGGATGTCGTTGCCGTCGCCACCGCTGACCGTGTCGTTGCCCGGCATCGTCGCTTCGGTGTGGCCGATGATCGAGTTGGCCAAGTCCTTCGGATCAATGTTGGTCTGCGGCGTCTTGTCCGAATCGTACGGTTTCAGGTCGTTGAGGCTGACACCGTTGTTGAGGCCGATCGCTTCGACGTTCGACAGACCGCTCAGCAGCGCGAAACCGGCGGCGGAGTTGTCGGTGGTGTTCGACGAGGTGCTGTTGCCGCTGCCCGCCAGGCTCGAGATTTCGTAGGTGCCGTCACCCTGGGCGTGGATGGTGCCCAGGCTGTTCCAGTTCCAGTTGCCGTTCTTGAGCGTCTGCAGCACCACTTCACCGGAGGTGCTGATGCTCAGGTAGTGGGTGCTGTCGATGTAGGTGGCGAAGCTGCTGCCCAGCTTGTAATTGCTGGTTTTCACCACGTCGTCGAGCTTCACGTTGCCGTACAGCGTCGGGTTGGTCTGCTCGTTGCTCTGGTAGTAGGTCGGCTGGCCGTCGGTGATGAAGTACGTAAGGTTCTTCGCCCCGGTGTTGGCCACCGCTTCAGCGCTCTGGAAGAAGTTCGCGGTGGCCTTGAACACGTCCTCGTAGTTGGTGCCGCCGCCGGACGCCATCGAGTCCAGCACGGCCTTGAGCAAGGTCAGTGCGTTCGGGTCGTTGAGGTTCACCGACACCGACTTGTTGACCTGGGTATCGAAGTCCACCAGGAAGATGTTCACCGTGCCGGAGTTGCTGCCCAGGCTCTGCTTGAGGGTGTTGAACACCGACGTCAGCGAGTCCTTGGCGGCGTTGATCGACGAGGCGCTCATACTGCCCGAGCTGTCGACCATGAACGCGATGTTGTAGTTGGTGCCCGGCACCACGGTCAGGCCGCCGATGTCGGCGACGATGATGTCGTTGCCGTCGGTGCCGGTGACGGTATCGTCGGCCGAGGTGGCGACAATCGAGTTGTAGACCGCCGGCACCACGGTGACCGGAATGGTCGCGGTGGTGCTGGCCGAGCCGCCCACGGCCTCGGTGGAGGTCGAGGTCACGGTCAGGTTGAACTGGCCGTTGTAGTAGGTCGGCGGGGTCACGGTCAGGGTGCCGAGGTTCCAGCCGGTGACGTTGGCGTCGCCGCTGGTGGCGGTCACGGTGAAGCTGTGGCCTGCGCCGTCGCTGAGTACCGAACCGACCGGTGCGCCGCTGATCTTGATGCTCAGGGTTTCCGAGCCGTCGGTGTCGGTCAGTGCGGTGCTGATCGACGACAGTTTCACCGTGGTGCCTTCGGCGCCGGTGTTGAGTTTGTAGCCGTCGTAATAGCCTTCGCCGTTGGTGCCGTGCAGATCGGAGACGGTCACGCCGGCATTCACCAGATCCTGCACGCCGGTGTAGATCGGCACGCCGGCACTGCTCAGGTCGATCGGCGTGCTGCCGTTGACCGACAGGTTGACGTCGTAGCTGCCCGGGCCGCTCTGGTTGTGGTGGTAGATGTCCAGGGTGTAGTAGCCGCTGGTGGTCGGGGTGAACGAACCGTTGAGGTTGCCGCCCGCGCCCCACGTTGTGGACGCCACGTTCTTGCCGCCGATGGTCACCAGCAGGCTGTCGTCACCGGTACCGCTGAAGGTGTAGGTCTTGCCGGCTTCCAGATAGATCAGGCCCGAGGTTTTCGACGCAGTACCGGCGGTCACACTGCCGTCGGACTGCACGTTGTTCACGGTGCCGCTGGTGTTCGGCTTGCCCGCGCCGTCAATCACGTTTTTCAGGGTGGTCGAGTTGGCGCCGCTGCCGTCGGTGCCCAGGCCCGACAGACCGGTCCAGACTTCCTTGATCAGCCCGGTGGACTTCACGCTGTTGTCGGCGACCGACAGGGTCGGTGCATCCGCCACCGGCGTGATGTCGATCTTCACAGTGCCGGTGTTGCCCAGCAACTGGCCGTCGGTTGGCTGGAACTTGATCTGTGCATAGTCAGCCTGGTTGTTGCCCAGGCCGGTGCCGCCGTAACCGTTCACGCCCGACTCGTTGGCATCCGGCAGGAAGCGCAGCTTGCCGGCGTCGATGTCGGCCTTGCTGAAGGTCTGGTTGGTGGCGACGTCTTTCCAGGTCGAACCGTCCAGATACTGCAGTTTGCCTTCGCCCGGCAGCTGGGTGATTTTCACGCCCAGGCTGCTGGCCGGGCTGTCGACGTCGCTGACGCCGAAGGTCGACCAGCCGAGAACCAGCGGGGTGTCTTCGGTGCCGGTGACGTTGACCGGTGCAGCGACCGGCGCGTCGTTGACTGCCACCACGTTGACCGTGGTGGTCGCGGTGTTGGAGTAGTTGCCGCCATCGGTCACGGTCACGGTGATGATCCGAGGCACGGTGCTCGGGTCTTCACTGCTGTTGGTGAAGCTGATGTTCTTGATGGCCTGCATGTAGTCGGCGAGCGTCGCGTTGCCCGACAGGGTCAGGGTGACGGTGCCGTTGGTGCTGTTGGCATTGATGGTGATGCCGTTGACGCTGTTGCCCAGGTTCAGCGCATCGCCGTCCTGACGGTTGGTCAGCACGACGGTGGCGCCGGTCAGCATGGTGCTGTCCGGGTCGGTGATCTTGATGTCGGTGTCGGCAATCGACACGCCTGCGCCCGGGGTGTTCTCGGTGAAGGTCACCTTGTAGTCGGCACCCGTTGCACCGCTGGAGTTGTTGGCGTCGAGGTCGATGACCGGTGGAGCATCGTTGTCGATGATCGAGGTGCTGACGCTGCCATTGGTGCTGCTGACCGCCAGGTTTTCGAAGTTGCCGCCGGTGGCCGAGTCGATCTTGACCACGAAGTTCTCGGTGCCTTCGGTGATCTTGTCGTCGATGGTCGCAACGTTGAACTGCGCGCTGCTGGCACCGGCCGGGATCTTCACGGTGTACACGCCGGTGAAGTCCGAACCGTCGGCGGCGGTGCCGCTGTAGACGATTTTCAGGGTCACTTCGGTTTGCGCCGGGTGGGTCAGGCTGACGGTGTAGCTGGCGGTCTGGCCTTCGGTCACCGAGGTGCTGCCGGTGATGCTGACGGTGGTGGTGTCGATGGTATCGGTGACGCTGGTCACGGCTGGTGTGTTGCTGGTCACCAGGTTTTCGAAATTGCCGCCGGTGGCGTTGGTGATCGTGGCCTGCACGTTGCCGGCGTCCTTGTAGACGTCGTCGGCTGGTGCAGGAACGGTCACGGTGCCGGTGGTCTTGCCCGCTTCGATGGTGATCACCGAACCGTTGCTCAGGGTCACGGTCACTGGCGAGCCAGCGGCGTTGGTCAGGGTTGCGGTGTAGGTGATCGAACCACCCTCGGCCACGGTGCCGGTCGCGCTGAGCGACAGGTTGGTGGTGTCGATGGTGTCGGTGACGGTAGTCGAGACCGGCGTCTTGTCGGCTACGAGGTTTTCGTAGTTGCCGCCAGAAACGTTGGTGATCGAGTTGGTCAGCGGCGTGTGGCCGGTCAACGCGTCGTTAGGCGCGGTGGTGGTCACGGTGCCGGTGGTTTTACCCACTTCGATAGTGATCGACTGACCGTTGGCCAGGGTCACGGTCACAGGCGAGCCAGTTACTGGTGCGCCTACAGTCGCGGTGTAGACAACGTTGCCACCCTCGGCCGCCGTCGTGGTCGCGGTCAGCTTCACGGTGGTGGTGTCGATGGTGTCGGTGACGCTGGTCACGGCTGGTGTGGTGCTGGTGACCAGGTTCTCGAAGTTGCCACCGGTGGCGGACTTGATCGTGGCCTGCACGTTGCCGGCGTCTTTGTCGACGTCGTCGGCTGGCGCAGGAACGGTCACGGTGCCGGTGGTTTTACCGGCTTCGATGGTGATCACCGAACCGTTGCTCAAGGTCACGGTCACTGGCGAGCCAGCAGCGTTGGTCAGAGTTGCGGTGTAAGTGATCTGGCCACCCTCGGCCACGGTGCCGGTCGCGCTGAGCGTCAGGTTGGTGGTGTCGATAGTGTCGGTGACGGTGGTCGAGACCGGCGTCTTGTCGGCCACGAGGTTTTCGTAGTTGCCGCCAGAAACGTTGGTGATCGAGTTGGTCAGCGGTGTGTGGCCGGTCAACGCGTCGTTCGGCGCGGTGGTGGTCACGGTGCCGGTGGTTTTGCCCACTTCGATGGTGATCGACTGACCGTTCGACAGATTCACGGTCACAGGCGAGCCAGTCACCGGCGCACCGACGGTGGCGGTGTAGGTGACGGTGCCACCTTCAGCAGCCGTCGTGGTCGCGGTCAGCTTCACGGTGGTGGTGTCGATGGTGTCGGTGACGCTGGTCACGGCTGGCGTGGTGCTGGTGACCAGGTTCTCGAAGTTGCCACCGGTGGCGTTGGTGATGGTGGCCTGCACGTTGCCGGCGTCTTTGTAGACGTCATCGGCTGGCGCAGGAGCGGTCACGGTGCCAGTGGTTTTGCCCGCTTCGATGGTGATGACGGCGCCGTTGCTCAAGGTCACGGTCACCGGGGTGCCCGCAGCATTGGTCAGTGTTGCGGTGTAAGTGATCGAGCCACCCTCGGCGACCGAATTGGTAGCGCTCAGGGACAGGTTGGTGGTGTCGACGGTGTCAGTGACGGTGGTCGAAACCGGAGTCTTGTCGGCAACCAGGTTCTCGTAGTTACCGCCGCTGACGTTGGTGATCGCGTTGGTCAGTGGTGCATGACCATTCAACACGTCGTTAGGCGCGGTGGTGGTGACGGTGCCGGTGGTTTTGCCGACTTCGATGGTGATCGACTGGCCGTTGGACAGGGTCACGGTCACTGGCGAGCCAGTTACAGGCGCGCCGACGGTGGCGGTATAGACAACGTTGCCACCTTCGGCAGCTGTCGCGGTCGCAGTCAGCTTCACGGTGGTGGTGTCGATGGTGTCAGTAACGCTGGTTACCGCTGGTGTGGTGCTGGTGACCAGGTTTTCGAAGTTGCCACCGCTGGCGTTTGTGATCGTTGCCTGAACGTTGCCAGCGTCCTTGTAGACGTCATCGGCTGGTGCAGGAACGGTCACGGTGCCGGTGGTTTTACCGGCTTCGATGGTGATCACGGCGCCGTTCGACAAGGTCACGGTCACTGGCGAGCCA
>NZ_AKJQ01000085.1:0-25942 GCF_000282255.1 Pseudomonas sp. GM25
GGCCGCCAGCGGCGGTGCTGCCGGTGCCGTAACGAGTAATGCTCATGGGTGTTTCTCCTGATTGAAAAAGTGAAAAGTCAGAACCGCGTGCTTTTGAGAAATTCCGCCAGCCGCGGCGATTGAGGACGCTCGAACAGTTCCTTGGGAGGCCCCTGCTCTTCGATGCGCCCCTGATTCATGAAAACGATCTTGTCCGAGACCTCGAAGGCAAAACGCATTTCGTGGGTCACCAGCAACATGGTCATGCCGTCCTCGGCCAGGCCCTTGATCACGTTCAGCACTTCGCCGACCAGTTCCGGGTCGAGGGCCGAGGTGACTTCGTCGAACAGCATCAGGCTCGGGTTCATCGCAATCGCCCGGGCAATCGCCACGCGCTGTTGCTGGCCGCCGGACAACTGACCGGGAAAGTGATTGCGCCGCTCCAGCAGACCGACCCGCTCCAGCCATTTTTCGGCCAGGACCACGGCTTCGTCCTTGTGCATCTTTTTGACTTTCAGCAGGCCGAGCGTGACGTTCTGCAATGCGGTGAGATGCGGGAACAGGTTGAATTGCTGGAACGCCATGCCGGTCATCGCACGATGACGGGCAATGACTTTTTCCGGGTGGCGCACGCGTTTGCCGTTGAGTTCGTCATAGCCGATGGATTCGCCGTCGAGCAGGATCTGCCCGCCCTGGAATTCCTCCAGCATGTTCACGCAGCGCAGCAGCGTGGTCTTGCCCGAACCGCTGGAGCCGATCAGTGTCACCACGTTGCCGCGCTGCATGCTCAGGTCGACGCCCTTGAGCACTTCGACCGCGCCGTATTGTTTGTGCAGGCCACGGATGTCCAGCAGGGGCTGACCGTTCTGGACGTTGGAAACTTGAGCTTGAGTCATGGCAGGGCCACCCGCTTTTCAATGTGCCGGCCGAGTAATTCGATGCCGTAGTTGATGACGAAGAACAGAAAACCGGCGAACAGGTAAAACTCCAGGGTCATGAACGTCCGGGCGATGATCTGCTGGGTGCTGAGCAACAGCTCGGCCACGCCGATCACCGACAGCAAGGTCGAGGCCTTGACGATTTCCGTGGACGAATTGACCCAGGTCGGCAGGATCTGCCGCAGTGCCTGAGGCAACAGCACGTAGCCGAGGGACTGATAGAACGTCAGGCCGATGGCCTTGCCGGCTTCCATCTGCCCGCGTGGCAACGCCTGCAACGCCCCGCGCACGATTTCAGCGACGTGGGAGCCGCAAAACAGCGTCAGCCCGAGTGCGCCGGCCTGAAACGCGCTGATCTGCCAACCGAGCGCCGGTGCCATGTAAAAGCACGCCAGCACCAGCACGAACACCGGCGTGCCGCGAATCAGGTCGACATAAAAGCGGAACGGCGCGCGCATCCAGAACTTGCCGTAGGTCAGCACCAGCCCGGCGAATACACCGATGACCGTGCCGAACAGAATGGCCAGCGCCGACACTTGCACGCTGGTCAGAAAGCCTTGCCACAAGGCTTCGCGGGCAATCCACAACTCATGCAACCAACTGGGGGATTCGTACATCGCAGCCTCCTATCGGCGGATCGCCAGACGCTGCTCGAGGTAACGCAGCAGCATGGCAATGAGGTAACAGGCCGCGACATACAACGCCGTGGTCACCAGCCAGGTTTCGATCACCCGGTAGCTTTCGACGTTGATCTTGCGCGCGTAATAGGTCAGCTCCGGCACCGCGATCGCGGCGGCCAGCGAGGTGTCCTTGAACAGCGAAATGAAGTTGTTCGACAGCGCCGGCAGCACGTTGCGCAACATCACCGGCACGGTGACGTAGGCTTTCACCTGCCACTCGCCGAGGCCAATCGCCAGCCCCGCTTCGCGCTGGCCCTTGGGGATGCTCAACAAGCCACCGCGGAACACTTCGGTCAGGTACGCCCCGGCATACAGCGACAGGGTGATGATGAACGACGGGATCTTGTCCAATCGGATCCCCAGGCTCGGCAGCGCAAAGTAGATCAACAGAATCAACACCAGAATCGGCGTGTTACGGATCACCGTCACATACACCGATGCCAGCACCCGCAAGGCGCGATGCCTGGACAGCAAGGCAAACGCCATCAGCAGGCCGATCACGCAGCCGATGGCGATCGACACCAGCGCCAGTTCAAGACCCAGACCGAGCCCCGCCAGCAAGGTGTCGAAATCGCGCCACACGGCGGCAAAGTTCAACTGATAGTTCATGGTCGGCAGTACCTTGAGCGGGGCGCATCAGGGCGCCCCACTCTCACGGGATCATTTGAATTCGACAGGGAAACCGATGGCGGGCGATGGCAGATCGACGCCGAACCATTGCTTGAACGAGGCGGCGTAGGTCGGGAACTCAACACCGGTCATGGCTTCATGCAGGGCGGTGTTGACGAAGTTCAGCCAGTCCTGATCGCCACGTTTGACGGCGCAGGCGTAGGTCTGCGGGCTCCAGGCGTACGTCGGGCTGCGATAGCGGCCAGGGTTCTGCACCATCAGGTATTTGACCGAAGACTGGTCGGTGGCGGCGGCATCGGCACGGCCCGAGTTCACGGCCTGATACATCAGATCGACGCTGTCGTACTGATCGACCTTGGCCTTGGGCAGCGCCTGATGCACCAGCTCCTCGGCATACACGTTCTGCAGCACCGCGACGGTCACGCCGTCACCACCGGCCTGCAGGTCTTCGATTTCCTTGTACTTGCTGTTGTTCGGCAGCAGCAGGCCGACGCCTTCGCGGTAGTACGGCAGGGTGAACGCAACTTGCTGCGCACGGCTGGCGGTGACGGTGATGAACTGGCAGCTCATGTCGACCTTGTCGGTCAGCAGGTTGGGAATCCGCGCATCGGACGACTGCACCACGAACTCGACCTTGCTCGGGTCATTGAACAGCCCTTTGGCCACCATCCGCGCGATGTCGATATCAAAGCCCTGCAATTTGCCGTCCGCGCCCTGGAAGTGCCACGGCGCATTGGTGCTGCCGGTGCCCACAATCAGTTTTCCACGGGCCAGGACGCTGTCGAGCTTGCTGTCGGCCGCCTGGGCCATACCCATGACAGCGGACGAAGCCGCGAGAACAAAAACACACGCTTTGAACAAGGAAGGTCGGCGATGCATGGCAAGCACTCCAGAGAATTGTTTATTCCGCTATACCGGAACACGGTTTGTTACTACGGAATAGACAGCAGAAAGTGTGCCACAGGATTCGCGGGGAATCTGCACCCGTTTGAAAATTCACAGGAATCAAAGAGATACGTAAAAAGGAAAAATAGAGAAACAGTGAGAGAGCGGAGCGTGCGCTACCGTTGGCTACAACAATGCGGGTAGCAGGTTCCCAGTCGGTGCACGGGTGATCGATTCAGGGGCAGTGCCCATTGTTACCGTAAGAGATGCTGGAGCTGATGCAGGCAATTGGGTCAACGTTCGGTAGCAATTTTGTATACGTCTCCCCGCTCCCTCTTACCAATGGCAATGACCGTCACGATCAGCACTTCGTCTTTTACGCGATAGACCAGTCGATACCCGACATTCCGCAGCTTGATCTTGTAAGCCCCTCCAAGTCCTCTGAGCCGGTCAGATGGAACATGCGGATTCTCAAGCCGCTCCTGAAGCTTCTTCTTCAACTGCTCCTTGAGATTCGCATCAAGCTTTTTCCATTCTTTCCAGGCCTTCTCCGAAAACTCCAGCTCATAGATCATCTATCGAGACCTTTATGGTCGGATCATTTTCCCGTTCCTTGCACAGAGCAATCAGCTCCAGATCCTCAAGGCGATTCATCAGCGCTTCATAGGCTTTTGCCGGGACGCAATAAAAGGCCGGCTCATTGCGGTTGAGAATTGCGACTGAATCACCGCCGCCTGCTGCGACAGTTCCCATGGGATTTTTTTTCAGTTCGGAAATGCTTGCTACGACTTGGGAAAGGACAATATGAGTCATGAACGTTTGCCTCGGAGTGCTTTTCAGAGTGCTGAAAATAGCACTCCAGGACGCATCTGACTTCAATCCTTTTGCTACGGAAACTGCTTTCAAACCTGCATCGCTGCCCATCAGGAGCTCCTTTGATAAATGCCTGGAAAACGATACCAGCTGCCTGGTCTCCGCGGATCCGAGTCTTCTGAGGGAATGCTCTTGCATCAAAGTAGGACGAAATCATCCTTTGTAGGACCTACCTGTAATTTCTGACAGTAGACCGCCGTTTTGCCCTGCTTTAACGTCAAAGGCCTTCCAGACTCATTGATCAGGAGGCTCCAATGACAACACCGACTCGATATTCAGCGTTGCCCCCGACGTACCGGAAGGTCTTGAAAGCCAGGCGTCTTGTCGTCCTGTATTTCTTCAACGAGCACTGCGGTGCCTGCGTGTTTTCCAGCCCCGTTTTTCTCGAGACAGCCAAGCCCTTTCGGCCCTGGATGGATATCTTCATGCTCGATACAGCACAGTGTTGTCGGAATCCGGAGGTCTCGGGCACGCCGACGGTGTTGTTCTACAAGGAAGGCGTTCTGGTTAAAAAACTGAAAGGCATCGGTTCGGAAGAATCCCTCCTGCAGGACTTCACCCAATTCCTTGGCAAAACCAGACACTGTGTTGCACCGCGCAAACCGACCCATGACCTGAACTGGCTTCGCCACACCCTCAGCACCCTCTGCACCATCCCCCGCGCAAAACGATTGAACTTTTCCTGAAAGTGCCACCTAAGAGCCATCAGGTAATGGCACCGTCGTTCCAATTGATCTGTAACAACTAGCCTCGAAGCCGGATTGGACAAGCTCCCTTCCGGCTGCTTTTCTTTATTTCTCAGAAAGAGACAAGTGCTGACGGCCCTCTGGTCGCAGCCTTGCTTCGTCCCAGGAGGGGTCAATGTCCTTTAATGTCATGATGGTTTTCGGTACTCGCCCGGAGGCCATCAAAATGGCCCCGCTGGCCCGGGTTCTGCGTCACTGGCCCGACATCACACTCAACATCTGCTCCACCGGCCAGCATCGCGAGATGCTCACCCAGGTGCTGGACGCGTTCGAACTGACGGTCGACGAAGACCTGCAAGTCATGACCCAGGGCCAGACCCTGAATGGTCTGTCGCAGCATCTGCTCGCCCAGCTCGATCAGGCCTACGAGCGGGTCAAACCGGACATCGTGCTGGTCCACGGCGACACCACCACCAGCTTCATCGCCGCCCTCGCCGCCTTCAATCGCCAGTTGCCCATCGGTCACGTCGAAGCCGGTTTGCGTACCGGCAACCTGCGCGCGCCCTGGCCCGAGGAAGCGAATCGACGCCTGACCGGCGTGCTTACCGACCTGCATTTCCCGCCGACCTCCAAGTCCGCCGCCAATCTGCTGCGTGAAGGCGTACCCGAAGACAACATTGAAATCACCGGCAACACCGTGATCGATGCCTTGCTGTGGATGCGCAGGCACCAGCAGGAGATCGATTGGCATCCGCCTGCCGACTCGCCCCTCGCGGCGCTGGATGACCAGCGCCGGATGATTCTGGTCACCAGCCATCGACGGGAAAATCTTGGCGACGGTTTCCGCAATATCTGCCAGGCCCTGGCCGAACTGGCCGAGCAATACCCGGACGTGCAATTCGTCTATCCGGTGCACCTCAACCCGCTGGTGCAGGAGGTGGTGTACGGCATGCTGGCCGACAAACCGAACATCTATCTGGTGCCACCGCAGGACTATCCAAACTTCGTCTGGCTGATGGGCCGCGCGCACTTCATCCTGACCGACTCCGGTGGCGTCCAGGAGGAAGCCCCGGCAATCGGCAAACCGCTGCTGGTACTGCGCGACGTCACCGAGCGGCCTTCCGTGCTCGAGAGCGGCACCATGCTGCTGGTCGGCACCGACAAGGCGCGCATCGTCAAGGAAGCCCGCCAACTGCTGGACGACCCGGACACCTACGCGCGCATGAGCCGCGTGCACTTCCCCTATGGCGACGGTCACGCCAGCGAACTGATCGCCACCCGCCTCCACGCCTGGCTGAGCGCACGCTCGGCGGCGGGTAAAGGGGTATGAGTCTGGGTTGGGTCGATTTCTTCGCGTATGTGCTGTTCGGTCTCAAATATGTGGCGATTGCCCTCGCCCTGCTGATGTTCATCCTCGGGCTCGATGACCTGTTCATCGACCTCGTCTACTGGAGCCGCAAGTTCATCCGGCGCTGGCGGATCTACGAGAAATTCAAGCGCGCCGACGAGGAGCGTCTGTATTCGATTCCCGAGAAGCCGCTGGCAATCATGGTGCC
Organism: Pseudomonas sp. GM25; assembly: GCF_000282255.1. NCBI lineage: Bacteria > Pseudomonadati > Pseudomonadota > Gammaproteobacteria > Pseudomonadales > Pseudomonadaceae > Pseudomonas > Pseudomonas sp. GM25. The sequence continues at coordinate 6,228 of NZ_AKJQ01000085.1, forward strand.
GGCGTGGAACGAAGTCGGCGTGGTTGGTGAAATGGCGCGTCTGGCCGCCTCGACCATCGACTACGAGAACTATCAGATTTTCGTCGGCACCTACCCCAACGACGCCGAAACCCAGGCTGATGTCGACGCGGTTTGCCAGCACTACCCCAACGTGCACAAAGTGGTTTGCGCCCGACCCGGCCCGACCAGCAAGGCCGACTGCCTGAACAACATCATCGACGCGATCCTGCGCTTCGAGAGCGAGGCGAAGATCCAGTTCGCCGGGTTCATCCTGCACGACGCCGAAGACGTGATTTCGCCGATGGAATTGCGCCTCTACAACTATCTGTTGCCGAACAAGGACCTGATCCAGATTCCGGTCTACCCCTACGCGCCGGAGTGGAAAGGCTTCACCGCCGGGCACTACGTCGATGAGTTCGCCGAGAACCACGGCAAGGACGTCATCGTCCGCGAAGCCCTCACCGGTCAGGTGCCCAGCGCCGGCGTCGGCACTTGCTTCAGCCGTAAAGCCATCAGCGCCCTGCTGGAAGACGGCGACGGTATTGCCTTCGATGTGCAGAGTCTCACCGAGGACTACGACATCGGTTTCCGCCTCAAGCAGAAAGGCATGAAATGCATCTTCGCCCGTTATTCGGTCAGCGATCCGAAACTGGCGCTGGAGCAACCCTGGGTGTTCGGCATGAACCGCGAGTTTTCTCAGGTGATCTGCGTCCGGGAACACTTCCCACGTGACTTGCAACACGCAATCCGGCAGAAATCGCGGTGGATTGTCGGCATCGTGTTCCAGGGCACCAAGAACCTCGGCTGGAGCCGCAAGGGTCTGCTCAACTACTTCCTGTGGCGCGACCGTCGCGGGCTGATCGCCTACCTGCTGAGCTTTCTGGTGAACCTGCTGTTCCTGGTGCTGCTGGCGATGTGGGCGGTGACGATCATTTCCCCGGACTCGTGGCGCTATCCCTCGATCCTCGCCGACAGCTCGCTGCTCTCGGTGCTGTTGTGGCTCAACGGCCTGATGCTGCTCAACCGCCTGTTCCAGCGCGGCTGGTTCGTCACTCGTTACTACGGATTGGTTGAAGGTCTACTGTCAGCGCCGCGCATGATGTGGAGCAACTTCGTCAACTTCTTCGCCAACCTGCGCGCTCTGCGGCAAGTAATGGAGATGGGCGATTCACGACGTGTAGCCTGGGACAAGACTACCCATGAATTCCCGGCGCTGACCAAAGCGCAACGTACTCCGCTCGGCCACCGACTGGTGGAAAAGGGTCTGCTTACCGAAGAGCAACTGGAAGCGGCGATCACCAGCCCCGTACGCCGTCGACTCGGCCGCGAACTGCTGCTGCGCGAATACATCGACAGCACTCAACTGGTTCAAACACTCGCCGAGCAGCTTGATCTGGAATGGGCGCCGCTCAATCCGTTCAAGCTCGACAAGCGCCTGATCGATGCCGTACCGCGCCGGGTCGCCTCCCACTACGGCATTTTGCCGGTGGCCGAAGAAGGCGACACTCTGATCCTGGCCTCCGAAGGCCCGGTCAGCCAGGTCTCGCTGGGCGCCATCAGCCGTCAATTGAAACGCCCGGTGCGCAGCCGTCTCGCGCCTCAGGGCCGCGTCACATTGGGGATTCGTTACTGGTACGCCAGCCCCCGCCAGAATGAGGAAGTGCGTCATATGCTCGAAGTGCTTGAGCGCCATCAGGACGATGAAGCCCTGCTGGAGCGGGTCAGCCGCCATCAGGTGCTGCTGGGCAATCTGTTGCAGGTGCGCGGCATGGTGCCGCCGACCCTGTTCAATCAGGCACTGATCGACTTCGATGCCGAGAACATGTCACTCGGCGAGCATTTGATTTCCCGGGGCATGATTACCCCGGAAGTACTGGAGCAGGCCCTGGCCGATCAGGCCAGCGAACAGCAAGCCGCCTACCGCATCGTCCGGGAGGTCGCATGAAGCCTGTGCATCGTCAAACCCTGCTGATGGGCAGCCTTTTGCTGGGCCTGAGCACCGCGTATCCGCTGCAAGCGGCACCGCTGAGCGACTTCGAACAGTTCCGCAGCTACCCCTACATGGACCGCAGCTATCGCGAGGCGAAAAAGGGCAACTGGAAAGAAGTCGAACGACTGATGCGTCACTTGCTGGAAAAGGTCCCTAAGAACGACGAGGCGCGGGCACTGTTGGTGGAGTCCCTGGCCAAGCAACGTCGTTACAAGGAAGCGCTGCAAGCGTTGCCGGACAACAGCGACGCCCTGCTCGACCTGCGCCTGACCTGGATCGAACAGGACCCGCCGACCAGCGCACAAGTTGAAAGCTGGATGGCCACCAGCAGCCTGAATGACCGCGTACACCTGTGGCAGGCCTACAGCCTGAGTCTGGCCAAGTTCGGCGGCGCGGCCAAGGCCCATGACTGGCTGGCACAACTGGCGCCCAAGGGTGACGACAACATCTTGCGCCTGGCCCGCGCCAACTGGTCGGAGCAATTGCGCGACTGGAGCGGCACCATCGACCAACTGGCGCCGCTGGCCGCGCGCAAACAACTGGACGCCGAAGGCTGGCAACGGCTGGCCAACGCTTACGTGCAGCGCCTTGATGAAAAGCCGCTGCAGCAACTGCTGCAACAGGCGCCGAGTCCCGAGGCCGCGCGCAACATTCGCTTGGCGATGGTCGACCGCGCCATCGCCATGGGCCACGAGCAGCAGGCCCAACGCTGGATGCAGTCGCTGCCGGCCAGCGATCTCGCCGATCCGGCGCAGCGTCAGCGGCTGTGGGAACTGGCACGCAAGACCGAAGACGTGCCCACCGTGCAGCGTCTGAGCAACGATCTGCAACGTCCTTGCCTGGAAACCGCCGAATGGCTATCACGCCAGGATCCGGAAGCGGCGCTCAAGCAACTGCGCAGCTGTACACCGACGGACGATCCTCAGACCTGGCTGGTACTCGCCCAGCGCCTGCAAGCCACGGGTCTATTGCAAAGCACCCGTCTACCGGAGCCTTGGGATAGCCGTCGGCAAACGCAGGTGCTCGACATCTGGCAAAAGCAAGGTCGCAGCGCCGAGGTCAACGCCTGGCTGGCCGGTCAGAAGCAGACGCCCGATATCGTCAAGCGCCGGGCGGAGCTGACGCAGCGCATGGGACGGATGATTGAAGCGGAAACCCTGTGGGAACTGCATTACCGGCAAACAGGCAATCTTTCCTCGCTGAATCAGGCCACTTACCTGGCGGTAAATGCCGGCGATCGCGCGCACGCTCAACAGTTGCTGGAATCTGCGTTCGATCGCCATGACGGGCGTTTGCCAGCGACGGCGTTGCAGCGTCTGGCAGGTTTATATGCCGCAGCGCCCTCCACGACTCCGGAGCAACAGCGACGCATGGCACTCCTGCTCAACCGGGTGGACGGTGCCACGCGCGGCCAACTGCTCGCGCAACTCGCGGAGACCGGCCAGTGCGACGCCGTGCAGCAAGCCATCGGCAGCGACCCGCAAGCGGCGGGTGATTACCGCGCGCTCGGTCGCTGCGCCATGCCTGATCGCCCGGGTGAAGCCGTCGTCTATTACCAGCAGGCTGAAAAACTCGGTGATCGCGGCAGTCGTCTGCCGCTGGCCTATGCCCTGGAAGCGGCCGGTGATTCTGCCGGTGCGCTGACGATCTGGCGCAGCATCCCGACCGCCGAACTCAGCGACAACGCGCGTCTGACAGCCAGTCGCAGCGCCCTGAATGTTGGTGACAGCCAGACCGCAGAACGCTACTGGCAACAGAGCACCACGCGCGGCGCCAATGAATGGGCGCTCGGCGCAGCCATCGCCGACGCGCGGGGTGATTACGCCCAGGCACTGCAACGTCAGCGGCAGGCCCTGCAACAGGCACCGGATGCCGGGCACTTCTACGCCGCATCGGTCACTGCGCAAAAGGCCGGGGACTTGCCACAAAGCACCGCGTGGCTGGCCGAAGCGGTACGCCGCGAGCCGAACAATCCGCGTTATCGCGCCGACTACGGCATGCGTCTGGCCGGCGCCGAAACCCGCGAAGAGCGCGCCACGGCGATTCCGTATCTGCAACAGGCGACCCGGGATTTCCCCGAGGATTACCGCCTCGGCGAAACCCTGGCCTGGCGCTACGACGAAACCGAAGACAGCGCCTCCGCACGCAAGGAACTGCGCCGGGTGATCGATCTGGAGCAGAACCCGGTGGCGGCCGATGACGAAGACGGCAGCATGGAGGCCCGCCGTTATCGCCAGCGCCGCGCCCATGAAACCTTGTCCCGACGTGACAGCTTTACCGTTGCCAGCACCTGGTCACCGGCCGGGGTCTCAACCAACGACTTTCTGCGCCCGGATGACAGCGAAGGCAGCAAACGGGTGACCCGCTCGCAGAACGTTCAGGTCGCGATGTGGGATCACGCGTTGGGTGAAGAACCGAGTCGGGCCGGCAGTACGCTGTCGGTTTATGGCCGGATGCTGTTCGGAGGCCAAGGTCGCTCCAGCTATGGGGAAACCTTCGCTACCGGCGTCGGCCTGCGCTACAAGCCGTGGGGCACGGCCAACGTCAACCTGTATGCCGAAATCTACAAGCAAACCGGGGTCAGCGACGATGGCAGCGGCGGCATGCGCCTGGGGCAGTTGCTCAGCCCGGTGAAAGTCTGGGATCAGGGTCACGACTACGATCGCTTCGGCCGCACCAGCACCGACTACCTGCTGCGCGCCACCGCTTCGTTCCTTGATCAGGGCAAGTACCGCAATGACTGGCGGGTCGACGAAAACGAATGGGACGAGCGTTTCCTTTACCTCGACGCCGCATGGTGGACCAAGGCCGGCGATCACCAGTGGCTGTCGCGCTTCCAGCAAGGTCACGCCTGGAAACTGCCGTTCAGCGGAGCCCAGACGATCATGCCTTACGGCTTCCTTGAGTTTGCCAGCCAGGACCCGAGCAACGACTGGCGCCAGGACCTGCGCACCGGTGTCGGCCTGCGCTGGCAATGGTGGTACGACGAGGATCGCTACAACGCCTACCGTTCGAAACTGACGGTTCGCACCGAATATCAACAGTCGCTGGGCGGCAATCTGTATGAAGGCGGCAACGGTGTGCTGCTGGGCGTGGAGTGGAATTTCTGATGGCTCGATGGATGTTGTGTTTGTGCCTGCTGATGAGTGCCACTGTCGTCAAGGCCGATGAGCGTGTCTTCTATCAGCCACTGAATGTCGATGCCGGCCTGACTCAGGCGCAGTGGCAGAAAGTCTGGCAAGACACCGCGAAACAAGGCACGCGTACCGTGATCGTGCAGTGGACGGCCTATGGCGACTCGGACTTCGGCGGCGCCAATGGCTGGCTCGCCAACAGCCTGAAACTCGCTCAACGACAAGGTCTGCAACTGGTGCTCGGCCTGGCGATGGACCCGGCCTACTACAAGCGCATCGATGAACTGGACAGTGCCGGCCTCGGCGCTTACTGGCAGGCACAACTGGGTCAGTCACTGGCTCAGCAGCAGAAGCTGCGCCAGGACTGGAAGCTGCCGGTCAGCGGCTGGTATCTGCCGCTGGAACTGGACGACCTGCACTTTCTGGCGGCAGATCGACGGGCCACGCTTCAGCGTCAGTTGAAGGATTTCGCTGCGAGGCTGGATGCGCCGCTGCATGTCAGCGCCTTCAGTGCCGGCAAGCTGGCCCCGGCGGTCAACGGCCAATGGCTGGGCGAATTGACGGCGGCGGGTGCGCAGGTCTGGTGGCAGGACGGCGCAGGCACCGGTCGTTTGTCACCGCTGGTGCGCAACGGTTACGCCAGTGCACTGCCCTGCTCCGTGGGGATCGTGCGCGAAGCCTTCCGGCAGGTCAGCCGCGAGGGCGAGCCATTCCGTGCTGAACCGGCCAACCCGGATTCGACCTCGACCGGCTGCCATCGGAACGCGGTGTTTTCCCTGCGCTATCGTCCGTGGGGCTCGGTAATCCTCGATAACCAACGCAGGCATCCGGGCAGCAATGTACAAAACCATTGAAGACGAAGTCCTGAAGAAGACCGCGCCTGCCGAACTGTGGAGCGAGTTCATCCAGCATGAATTCGAGCGGCTGCACACATTCTGCCTGCTGATTTATCTGGCAAGCATCAGTGTCTGGATTGTCTTCGATCTGATCGTCAGTTTCCTGGGCGGGCAAGGTTTTACCTGGCGATCGATGGTGTTTCTGACGGTGTTTTCGATTCAGGCGGTCATTCTGCTGTTCACGCGAAAAGCCGCCCATTTCGACATCCTGAACATCCTGTTCGTCGTTGCCATGACCGTTGGCGTGCGACTGCTGATCGACGGCCTGCCCGCCAGTTTTCAACCTGCGTGGCTGGTGCTGGGCGCCTCGAGCATGCTTTACAGCATTTCGGTTCTGCCCATCAGCCGCTGGTCGTTTTACACCTCGCAAGGGGTGATCTGGCTGGTGCTCAATCCGTTTTTTGGTACCGAAGTCGGCCTTTTCGAACTCAAAGGCGTGATGACCATCGCGTACGCCGTGTTTCTCTGCGGGTTGACGATCTATACGTTTTTGAAGCTGCGCGAGGCCAAGCTCTACAACTACATCATGTCCAAGCTGTTGCTGGACCAGGCCTACAACGACACCCTCACCGAAATCCCCAACCGTCGCTCGTTCATGACCCGCGCCGGAAAAACCCTGCAAGCCGTGCCGCGCGAGCACGACCATTACCTAGCGATGATCGACATCGACAACTTCAAGAAAGTGAATGATGTGTACGGCCACGACATCGGCGATGAGGTGCTCAAGCGCATCGCGGCGGACATCAAAACCGTGATGTCACGTTTCGAGTACGCACGATTGGGCGGTGAGGAGTTTGCAATCTATCTGGCTGGTGTGCGCCGCGAGGATGTCGAGGCGCTGGCCGGGGAATTGTGCCGGGTGGTGCGTGAACAGCCGACCCGGCACCCGGTGACCATCAGCATCGGTCTGGCCCGGGTCGAAGATGGCGACACCCTAAACCAGGCCCTGATCAAGGCCGATGAAGCACTGTACGAGTCAAAGCATACCGGCAAGGACCGGTACACTTTTCATCAGTGAGGCCGTCAGGCCTCACGCACCAGCAACACCCGCGTCACGCGACGCTCTTCGACTGCCATCACGGTCATGCCCCAACCTTCATGTTCCAGTCGATCGCCCTTCATCGGCAGGCGATCCAGCAGGCTCATCACCAGCCCGGCGAGGGTCTGGTAATCCTCGGTCGGCTCGGCGCGAAAACCGGTGTGCTCGCGGATGCGGGTCAGATTCAACGCACCGTTGACGATGTACCCGCCCTGCTCTTCGACCACGTCGGGGCCGGCGATTTCGCTGGCGTCCGGCAGTTCGCCGGCAATCGACTCGAGAATGTCGGTCATGGTCAACACACCGACAAAATCACCGAACTCATTGACCACAAAGGCAATGTGGGTCGAGGCCGCACGCATTTGTTCCAGTGCGTTGAGGATCGAATAGCTGTCCAGCAGATTGACGGTCTTGCGCGCCAGGTGTTCCAGGTTCGGCTCGTTGCCGGCCAGATACTCCTTGAGCAGCTCCTTCTTGTGCACGAAGCCCAGCGGCTCATCGACCGCACCGTTACGAATCAACGGCAAGCGCGAGTAGGACGAATGCATCAACCGCGTACGAATAGCCTCGGCGTCGTCCGCCAGATCAATGTGATCGACATCGGCACGTACCGTCATCAAGGCGCGAATCGGTCGCTCGGCCAATTGCAGCACACCGCTGATCATCACCCGCTCGCGACGGTCGAACAGCTCCGCGCTCGGCGCTTCACCGTTATCCAGCAAGTCGGAAATCTCCTCGCCGACCTCTTCCACCGCCAGTTTGCGACCACCCAACAGACGCATTACCGCATGGGCCGTGCGCTCGCGCATCGGACGCAAGCCCTGCATCGAGCGCTTGCGACGGGCGCGGGCGATCTGGTTGAAGATCTCGATCAGGATCGAGAAACCAATGGCCGCGTACAGATAACCTTTCGGGATGTGGAAGCCCAGGCCTTCGGCCGTCAGGGCAAAACCGATCATCATCAGGAAGCCCAGACACAGCATGATCACCGTCGGGTGGGCGTTGACGAAACGGGTCAGCGGCTTGCTGGCAACGATCATCACACCGATGGACACGACCACCGCGATCATCATCACCGCCAGTTCATCGACCATGCCCACGGCCGTAATCACCGCGTCCAGGGAGAACACCGCGTCGAGCACGACGATCTGCGCCACGATCGGCCAGAACAGCGCATAAGCGGTGTTGGTCGAACGTTCGCCAATATGGCCTTCCAGCCGCTCGTGCAGCTCCATGGTCGCCTTGAACAACAGGAACACACCACCGAACAGCATGATCAGGTCACGGCCGGAGAAGCTCTTGCCGAACACTTCGAACAACGGTGCCGTGAGGGTAACCAGCCAGGAAATACTCGCCAGCAGGCCAAGACGCATGATCAGCGCCAGGCTCAAGCCGATGATGCGTGCGCGGTCGCGCTGATGGGGCGGCAGTTTGTCCGCCAGGATCGCGATGAACACCAGGTTGTCGATACCCAGTACCAGTTCCAGCACGATGAGTGTCAACAAGCCCAACCATGCCGTGGGATCCGCTAACCATTCCATAATCTGTCTCTATCTCTCGTCAGTGAATTCAGGCTGCCGGACACGGCAAAGTGCGGCGCGAAAGCTCGAAGGCTGCGCCAACAACGATAGTCGGTAGTCGGAAGACTGGATGTTGCGAGTGCGTCAAGACCGCGCCGTGGCGCGAGGGGAACAGGGTTCTTTGAATAGAACTGGGAGGCTCCGAGAGGGTGTTCATGCAAATCCTGAATGAAAAAAGGCCTTGAAGCGTACAGGCTCTGATGACTTTTCCTACAGCTGGAAATCATTTCAAAATCTGTACGCCGCAGACATCTCCGGACTTTTACGGGTAAAGCGTCGACAACACCCGGTCCGCATTGGCACCGCAACTCATGCCTTCGGGCTTGGATTGAATGTTGTCGATCACCTCCAGCAGCCGCGCCTTGCTCTGGGCCAGATGCTGCTGCATGACTTCGATCTGCTCGACCTTTCGGGTCAGGCCTGCCACCAGTTCATCGTGCTTGAACTCACCGGTGCCAGCGGCCGGCAACAACTGTTTGAGCTCTTCAAGGGAAAATCCGGCCTGTTGGGCGCTGCGGATGATGTTCAGGGTCTGCAGCACTTGTGGCGGGTAACGTCGGTAACCATTGCCCTGGCGCTCCACTTTGGGAATCAGTCCCTGAGCCTCATAAAAACGAATACTCGAAGCGCTCAACCCGCTCTGCTGCGCCAATTCACCGATTTTCATTTCAGCCTCGATTCGCCCGCTTGACATTAAAGTTAACTTTAAGCTTAGCCTCTCTCCATCACTGATGAGGAGTCAAGCAATGTCGCCCTTCCAGATTTTGAATCTGCCCAACGGTCAGACCGTCGGCAACCGTATCGCCAAAGCCGCCATGGAAGAAAACCTTGCGGACCGTGACCAGGCACCGTCCCGCGAACTGTTCCGTTTGTATCAGGCCTGGGCCGACGGCGGCGCCGGGTTGCTGTTGACCGGTAACGTAATGATCGACCGCCGTGCCATGACCGGGCCCGGTGGCGTGGTGCTCGAAGACGAGCGGCATCTGGAGCGCTTCCGCCAATGGGCCGAAATCGCCCGCAGCGGCGGCGCGCAGGTCTGGGTTCAACTCAATCACCCCGGCCGTCAGACCTTCGCCAACATGGGCCAGCAAGCGCTGGCGCCGTCGGCGGTGGCACTGGAAATGGGCTCGTTCTCGAAACTGTTCGCCGAGCCCAAGCCAATGACCGAGGACGATATCGAAGAAGTCATTCAACGTTTCGCCAAAAGCGCCGCGCTCGCCGAAAAAGCCGGATTCACCGGCGTGCAGATTCACGCTGCCCACGGCTATCTGCTCAGTCAGTTTCTCTCGCCGCTGACCAATCGCCGCACCGACCGCTGGGGTGGTTCGCTGGAAAACCGCGCGCGTCTGCTGCTGTCGGTGATCGAGGCCATCCGCCAAGCGGTATCGCCGCAGTTTTGCGTGGCGGTGAAGCTCAATTCGGCGGACTTCCAGCGCGGCGGCTTCGACACCGACGACGCGCGTCAGGTGATCGAATGGCTCAACGAGCAACCCATCGACCTTCTGGAACTGTCCGGCGGCAGCTACGAAGCGCCAGCAATGCAAGGCGAAGCGCGTGACGGACGCACCCTCGCCCGTGAGGCGTTCTTTCTGGAAATGGCCACTGAACTTGCCAGCGTCGCCCGGATGCCGGTGATGGTCACCGGCGGCATCCGTCGTTTGCCCGTGGTCGAACAAGTGCTCGACAGCGGCATCGCCATGGCCGGCATCGCCACCGCATTGGCCATCGAGCCAAGCCTGGTCAAACACTGGCGCGAAGGCCGCAACAGTGAGCCGCAACTGCCGCCGATCCGCTGGAAACGCAAACCGCTGGCCGCGCTGGCGAACATGGCCGTGGTGCGCTTCCAGATGGCCCGCCTGAGCCGTGGCCGCCAGCCCAAACCCGAGGTGTCGGCACTCTGGGCGCTGATCCGCGACCGCTTGTACCTCAGCCGCCGGACCCGTCAGTACCGTCAGGCGATGGAAGTCTAACGCCCGGCAAACCGCAGGCGAGACAACTGGCGCAGGTCGTCCTCGACGTAGTAGTCGTTGGTCCAGCTGTCATCCGCCGCCAACGGCTGTACCTGCTTCAACGCCAGTTTCTTCGCGAAGTAGCGAAAACGGTAATGCTCGTAGAACCGCAGCAGTTCCAGGCCATAACGGTCCGCCAGATCGGTGTCGCCGCGAATGATCAGGTAGTTCTCGTCATTGCCGTTGCTGGCCGAGGTACTGAGGTTGTGGCTGCCGCTGATGATGGTCGGGCTGTCGCTGGTGAAGTCGGTGACCACCGCTTTGGTGTGCACCAGCAGGTTGCCTTTCTGGCCCTTCATGTTCTCCCGCAGCCAGCCTTCCAGCCCGGTGTTGAGCAACGCGGTGGCGGCGAATTCGGCAGTTCGGTCAGCGTGAAACCCGGTGATGCGGCTGACCGTGTTTTGCAGGCCGTAACGCAGGATGTCGTCGTGGGGCTGGCCGAGCAACGCGTTGAGAATCGCGTCGGGCAAGGCGAATGCGGTGACGAACAGCAGGTCTTTCTTCGCCCCCTCGATGATATCGACGAACTCCCGCAGATCGGCGCCGCCGGTACGCGGTGAAAACCCGGCGAACAAGGCCTGCGCCGGCTTAATCGGGTTGTGTTGGGTGATCCAGTCGCGCGTGGCGCCGACGTCCGCCGGCTCCGCCCAGATCTGCTCGAAGGTTTTCAGGTAACTCGCGCTGACCGCCGAATCGTCCAGCACATGTACCACGTTGGCCTGTCGGTACACACCGTTGGCGGTGAAGTTGGTGCTGCCGCACAGCACTGCTTGCGGCTGGCGCTCACCGCCTCCGTCCAGGCGGCTGAGGACGATGAACTTGTTATGGAAAATGTTGTGAGTGACCCGCCCGCGCTTGCTGGTCGCAGGCAGTTTCGCAAGGCTTGCTTCGTTGATCGTCGTGTCTTCGTCGTCGGGCCGGGCGTGATACAGCACGCGCACCTGAACACCTCGATCGAACGCCGCGTTCACCGTGTCGATGATGGCTTGCAACTGGTATTCGTAGATCGCGATGTCCAGCGCCCACTGGCCGTTCACCGCACGCTCGATAAAGCCTTGCAGGCGCCCGAGCAGACCGTTCTCCAGCCACTGACGCGCTGCATCGGGCCAGGCTTCGATGGGCATGTTCTTGTTGGCGCTGATCTGTGCGTCGAGATCGGTAAATTTGCGCTGAAACGCCTGACTGGCGGCCACGGCACGGTTAAAGATCACGCCCTGGTTGGCGGGATGACCGTCGTCGGAGCGGATTGTCAGTTCCAGCGCTTCACCGAGTTGCGGCGCATCCGGCGTGCCATACGCCAGGTGCACGCGATAGTGAATCGTCATGCCGGGATTGACCGCGTAATCGGCCCAGCGAAATTTCTGCAGCGGCGCCTTGTCGCTCGGCGTGGCGTGAAACTGCGGGAAGGTGTGAACCTTGCCGGGAAAAGTCAGGCTGTTGAACAGGAACAGCCACGGTTTGTCGCCCTGCTGCTTTTCGATGGCAAACCCCAGCAGGCCTTTGCGGCGGGGTTCGGCGAGGTCCATGGCGAGCAGCACGCCGTTGGTGCCGGCGTAGGCCTTGACGCGAAAATCGTCCTGCGGATTGGCGACCAGTACGCGCATGATTCACTCCCTGTGATTTGGCCTTACTGCAGCATAGCTCTCAGACCGACAACAACTCGTCGATATGCCGGTAATCCGCGTCCAGTGCTGTCGCCAATTGTTTCGCGCGGCCCAGGCGAATCGGCCCGCGCTCGATATCGATCAACAGGCCCGGGCACGCGAGCCCTGGCAGTTCCGGACAGTCTTTCAACCGGCCATCGGTGATCACCAGCAACCGTTGCTGTTCGGCGGGGAAACGCTTGCGCCGCACCGCCAGCCAATGCCCGGCCTCCGTCAGCGCTGCCAACAGAGGCGTGCCGCCTCCCGCGCCCAATCCATCGAGCCAGGCGCGCAACCCGCTGGAGGCTTTCAGCCCTTGCACCTGCCATTTCGGCGCGGCGCCGCTCGCAGTCAACAACGCCAGGCGCGCGCGCTGCCGGTAAGCGTCGTCGAACAGTTGCGCAAGCACGCCCTTGGCATCGCTCAATGCCTGATGGCGACGGGTCGAAGCGGAGGCGTCGACAATCACCAGCCACAGTTCATGGGACGTGCGGGTGCGCAGTTGAAACAGCAGATCCGCCCGGGTTTTCGGGCGTCCATTGAGCAAAGTTCCGGGCCAGTTGACCGAGCCACTGCGAGCCGCGTGACGCTTGCCCTGGCGACCGTTATCGAGGCGTCCGGCGCGGGGTCTGGCATTCGCCCCCGCGTCGGATCGGGGACGAATGCCTAAGGCTTTTTTGGCCAGACGGGCACTTCGCGGCGAGCACCGGTGGCGAGGGCTGGGGCCGGCATTTCACCCCACTGCCCCTGCCCTTCGCTCGGTTCGGCGTTAGTGCCGGACGGCGATTGCGCCGGTGGCTGCGTACTGGTCGGAGACTGTTCGCGACGACGATGACGCAGTGCAAACTCAGCCACGGCATCGATGTCCTGCTCGGCGATGGCTTCAGCTCCCCGCCACGCAGCATGCGCCCGCGCGGCACGCAACCAGACCAGATCGGCGCGCAAACCGTCGACGCCAGCCGCGAAGCAGCGCTCGGTGATCTGCGCCAACGCCGCGTCATCCAGCGGAATACCCGGTAAAACTTTGCGGGCGCTCTCGCAGCGCTCGCGCAGTGCTTGCTGCTCAGCCTCCCACTGCGCACAGAACGCCCGCGGATCACTATCGAAATCCAGTCGACGACGAATGATCTGACCACGCTCGACCGGCGCCGTATGACCGCTCAGGGCGACGTTGAGGCCGAACCGATCCAGCAATTGCGGACGCAACTCACCCTCTTCCGGGTTCATCGTGCCAATCAATACGAACTTCGCCGAATGCCGATGGGAAATCCCGTCACGCTCGATCAGGTTGGTGCCGCTGGCAGCCACATCAAGCAGCAGATCCACCAGATGATCCGGCAACAGATTCACTTCATCGACATACAACACACCGCCGTCAGCCTTGGCCAGCACACCGGGAGAAAACTGCGCACGACCGTCGCTCAACGCCGCGTCCAGATCCAGCGTACCGACCAGTCGCTCTTCAGTAGCGCCCAACGGCAAGGTGACGAACTGACCGCTGGCCAACAGATCCGCCAGACCCCGGGCCAGCGTCGACTTGGCCATGCCGCGCGGGCCCTCGATCAGCACGCCGCCGATCTTCGGATCAATGGCCGTCAGGTACAGCGCCAGTTTGAGATCATCGGCGCCGACCACGGCGGAGAGCGGGAAATGCGGGGTGTCGGTCATGTTCAGTCTCAGCTCTCTTCTTCTATGTCCAGCAGCAGGTTTTCCAGGGCCTCTTTGTAGGCGCCCGGTTCCTGCCACATCCCGCGTTGCTGCGCTTCGAGCATACGCTCGGTCATGTCGCGCAAGGCGTGGGGATTATGCTCGCGCACGAAGTCGCGGGTCGCCGGGTCCAGCAGATACGCATCGGCCAGCAACGCGTACTGATGATCGTCGATCAGTTGCGTGGTGGCGTCGAAGGCAAACAGGTTGTCGACCGTCGCCGCCAGTTCGAACGCGCCTTTATAGCCGTGACGCTTGACGCCGTCGATCCATTTCGGATTCGCTGCCCTTGAGCGGATGACCCGGTTCAGCTCTTCCTTCAAGGTGCGGATTTTCGGCAAATCCGGCTGACTGTGATCGCCGTGATAACTGGCCGCTGCTTCGCCGCGCAGGCTTTCCACGGCGGCGAGCATGCCGCCCTGGAACTGGTAATAGTCGTTGGAATCGAGCAGGTCATGCTCGCGGTTGTCCTGGTTTTGCAGCACGGCCTGCACCTGGCTCAGGCGCTGGACGAATTGCTCGCGGGCGGCGGTGCCCTCATCGGAGCCACCGTAAGCATAGGCGCCCCAGTTCAGGTAGACCTCGGCCAGATCCTCGCGGGTTTGCCAGAGTCGACCATCGATAGCGCCCTGCACACCCGCGCCATAAGCGCCGGGTTTGGCACCGAAGATCCGCCAGCCGGCCTGACGCCGGGCAGCCTCTTCGTCCAGCCCGGACTGGCGCAGCGCCTCACGCTCGGCACGTACTTTGGCGGCCAGCGGGTTGAGTTCGTCCGGCTCGTCGAGCTCCGCCACGGCTTGTACGGCAGCGTCGAACAGGCGGATCAGGTTGGCGAACGCATCGCGGAAAAATCCGGAGACCCGCAGCGTGACATCCACCCGAGGCCGGTCGAGCAGGCTCAGCGGCAGAATCTCGAAATCATCGACCCGCTGACTGCCGGTGGCCCACACCGGACGCACGCCCATCAGCGCCATGGCCTGGGCGATGTCGTCACCGCCGGTGCGCATGGTCGCGGTGCCCCAGACCGACAGGCCGAGCTGGCGCAGATGGTCGCCGTGATCCTGCAGGTGCCGCTCGAGAATCAGGGTTGCCGACTGGAAGCCGATTCGCCAGGCCGTGGTGGTTGGGAGATTGCGCACGTCGACCGAATAGAAATTGCGCCCGGTAGGTAGCACGTCGAGGCGGCCGCGACTCGGTGCGCCGCTTGGGCCGGCCGGGACGAATCGGCCGCCGAGGGCGTCGAGCAAGCCGTGCATTTCGGCCGGGCCGCAGGCGTCGAGGCGTGGGGCGATCACTTCGCGCAGGGCGTGGATGATCGCCTGCACATCTGACCAGCCTGAAGCGTCCAGTTGCGCAACATCACCCACCAGCGACTGCTCGATCAAATGCGCCGCGAACAGCTCAAGGCGTTCACGGGTATCCCCCGCCGTGCGCCAGACTTCATCGCTCAGCAATTGCAGTTCCATGGGACGCGGGCCGGTCCAGGGATCAGCCAGTGCGCAATCCAGCGGATCGAAACCCAGTTGAAACGCCTTGGCCAACGCCCGCAACAGGCTCGATTGCGCCCCTTTGCCATCGCCACGCGGAATCCGCAGCAGCGCCAGCAAGGTGTCGATGCGCAGCCGTCCGCTCGGCGACTCACCGAAAATATGCAGGCCATCGCGGATCTGCGATTCCTTCAGATCACACAGATAAGTATCCAGACGCGGCAACCAGATCGCCGCATCGGCATCGCTGTCGAGGGCTTCGTCGAGTTGCAGTTCGCGATCAATCTGCGTGTCACGCACCAGTTGCAGAATGTCGCGTTGCAACTCCCGGGCGCGGCGCGGATCGAGCAACTGAGCTTCGTAATATTCGTCCGCCAACAGTTCCAGATTGCGCAGCGGACCGTAGGTTTCGGCACGGGTCAGCGGCGGCATCAGGTGGTCGATGATCACTGCCTGAGTGCGACGTTTGGCCTGGGCGCCCTCGCCCGGGTCGTTGACGATAAACGGATAGATGTTCGGCAGCGGCCCGAGCAGCGCATCCGGCCAGCAATTCTCCGACAGGCCCACGCCTTTGCCCGGCAGCCACTCGAGGTTGCCGTGCTTGCCGACGTGAATCACGCCGTGAGCGCCGTAGGTCTGGCGCAGCCAGAAATAGAACGCGAGGTACGCGTGCGGCGGCACCAGATCCGGGTCGTGATACACCGCGCTCGGATCGACCTGATAACCCCGCGCCGGTTGAATGCCGACGAAGGTCAGACCAAAACGCAGACCAGCGATCATCATTCGCCCGTCACGGCACATCGGATCGTGTTGCGGTGAACCCCAACGCTCCAGCACCGCCGTGCGATTGGCTTCCGGCAGTGCGTTGAACATCGCGAGGTAATCGTCCATCGCCAGGCTTTGCTGGCACGGGCGCTGATCGAGGGTGTCGAGGTCATTGCTGACGCCGCCGAGCAATTGCTGGATCAGTTCGGTGCCGCTGTCCGGCAGTTCGGCCGGCAACGGATAACCTTCAGCCTGCAACGCTCGCAGGATATTCAGCGCGGCGGCCGGCGTGTCGAGGCCGACGCCGTTGCCGATGCGCCCGTCCCGGGTCGGGTAATTGGCAAGGATCAGTGCGACGCGCTTGTCAGCGTTCGGCACCCGCGCCAGATCGACCCAGCGCCGCGCCAGTTCGGCCACAAAATCCATGCGTTCAGGTTGGGCCCGATAACACACGACATCGGACTGACTGCGCTCGCTGCGCCACGCCAAGTCCTTGAAACTGATCGGCCGGCTGATGATTCGTCCGTCCAGCTCAGGCAAGGCGATGTGCATCGCCAGATCCCGCGGACCGAGGCCCTGCTCGCTCTCGCGCCAGCCGGGTTCATTGTCCTGGGCGCAGATCGCCTGGATCACCGGAATGTTGCGACGGAACGGCCGCAGATGCGGCGCTTCCGGGCTGGACTGGGCGAAACCGGTGGAGTTCAAAATCACCGATGCCTCGACTTCATCCAGCCAGTCCTCGACCACCGACAGGCAGCCGGGCTCTTTCAAACTGGCCACGGCGATCGGCAGCGGATTGAGTCCGGCCGCCTGCAACCGTTGGCAGAACACGTCGATAAACGCCGTGTTCGCCGCTTGCAAATGCGAGCGATAAAACAACACCGCCGCGACCGGTTGACCGGGCAGCCAATCGGCTTGCCAGTCACTCAGTGCGGCGGTGTTTTTGTTCGGGTGGTAAATCGCCGTGCGTGGCAGCGTTTGCGGCTCGCCCCACACGTAATCCCGCGCCAGCCAGCGATTGGCCAGGCAACGGAAAAAGTCCAGCGCATTGCCCATGCCGCCCTGACGCAAAAACTGCCAGAGCCGGTCGCGATCCTCGGCGCCCACGGTGCTGAGGTCGCTGAGCTCCGGGTCGGGCCGGTCATCGCCCGGCACCAGAATGACCTGCACGCCACGCTCGGACAACTCGACCAGCCGCTCGACGCCATAGCGCCAATAAGCGATGCCGCCGTGCAGCGAAATCAGAATGACCTTGGCGTGACGCAGCACTTCATCAACGTACAGGTCGACCGACGCATGGTTCTGCACCTGCATCGGGTTGGCCAGCCGCACGCTCGGGTAATCCTCGGGCAGTTGCTGCGCCGCTTCGGCGAGCAGCGCGAGGCTGGAATCACCGCTGCACAGGATCACCAGCTCGGCGGGGGTTTGTCCAAGGTCGGCAATGTTGTCATCCGACACGAAACCGCCGGGCTGGGTCCTGAGCAGGTGCATGGCTTAAACGCTGAGCGCGGCGCGCAGTTGCGCTTCGAGCTGAGCCGCGTCCAGTGCCTGACCGATCAACACCAGACGCGTCACGCGCGCCTCATCGGCGCCCCACTGACGGTCGAAGTGTTTGTCGAAACGCGTGCCCACGCCCTGGATCAGCAGGCGCATCGGCTTGTTCGGGATCGCTGCAAAGCCTTTGACCCGCAGGATGCCGTGCTGAACCACCAGTTGCGTCAGCGCGTCGAGCAGCAGGCTTTCGTCGGCTTGCGGCAGTTCGATGGAGATCGAGTCAAAAGCGTCGTGATCGTGGTCATCGTGATCGTCATCGCCTTCACCGTGGTGGTGATCGTGATGGCTGTGGCGGCTGTCGATGTGTTCTTCGGAACCGGCGCCGAGGCCGATCAGCACGTCCAATGGCAGGCGACCGTTGCTGGCTTCGATGATTTTTACCGCTGGCGGCAGTTCTTCGGCGACTTCCAGACGGACGCGCGCGAGGTCTTCAGGGCTGGTCTGATCGGCCTTGTTGAGGATCACCAGGTCGGCGCTGGCCAGTTGGTCGGCGAACAGTTCGTGCAGCGGCGATTCGTGGTCCAGGTTCGGATCGAGTTTGCGCTGGGCATCGACCTGATCCGGGAACGCGGCGAAGGTGCCGGCGGCCACGGCCGGGCTGTCGACCACAGTAATGACCGCGTCAACGGTGCAGGCGCTGCGGATTTCCGGCCACTGGAAGGCTTGCACCAGCGGTTTTGGCAGGGCCAGGCCCGAAGTCTCGATCAGGATGTGGTCGAGGTCGCCGCGACGGGCTACCAGTTCACGCATCACTGGGAAGAACTCTTCCTGAACCGTGCAGCACAGGCAGCCGTTGGCCAATTCGTAGACGCGGCCGGTGGCTTCTTCTTCGGTGCAGCCGATGGTGCATTGCTTGAGGATTTCACCGTCGATGCCCAGCTCGCCAAACTCGTTGACGATCACCGCGATGCGGCGGCCCTGGGCGTTGTCGAGCATGTGCCGCAGCAAGGTGGTTTTGCCCGAGCCGAGGAAGCCGGTGACGATGGTGACGGGAAGTTTGGCCAGTGTTTTCATCGAATGCCCTTTGGCAAGGTGGCGGGCATACGGGACGAGACCGGCGACGCGGGTGCGTGCCTGGAGAGTTCGCCACCGGATCACCCCGCCCGGTTGAAAGTGAGAATCTGTGACGAGGCAGGTCTCCTGGCTGACGGTGTTCGGGCCTTGGCCCGGTATTCGCTGCGCCTTCCCGCTGGCTCTGGATTGAGTTGGCAGTGGCGTGGCAGCGAACAGCACCGTTCACAGTTGCGGGGGCAGCCGCGGCTTGGACCGCGTTCCCTTCTTAGCTTCGGCGTGGGCCGAAGAACCTCGAAAGCGCAAGGCTACGCAGGGTGTGGGGATGGGTCAATGGTTCGTGGAGTTTGGGATTGAGAGCATATCCGTTGCTTCGGGTGCTGCCGCTGGCGGTTTCGCTCTTACAGCGAGTCCCTTTTTCAAACGCCAAAAAGGAACCAAAAGGCTTTTGCCCCGGCGTACGGCACTTCGCTTAGGCTCAGTGTTCCCTCGCTACGGTGTTCACCAGGGGGCATCGCCTACGGTTTGCTTCGCTGCACCTCCTCTCGATGTATGCGGCTCCGCCGCACGGCGCTACGCGCCTACCCCCTGATGGACACCTCCGCTCGGCCTGCCGAAGGGGCTTGAAATCAAAAGCCAGGGCCAGGGCCAGAGCAAAAGCCAGATCAAGAGCCCCCCTCACCCTAGCCCTCTCCCGGAGGGAGAGGGAACTGAACGAGGTGTTTGGGAGAGCTACGCCGACGTGAAGTACCGAGTCGAACTCAAGTTTTGAAAAAACCACAAATCGGCTCCCTCTCCTCGGGGAGAGGGCTGGGGTGAGGGGTAAACCCACCACAAAACCAAAGCCAAACACGCCCCGCTCCTCCCCACTCACCACAATGAGCGTTAGCTCGAGTACCG
>NZ_AKJQ01000086.1:0-22953 GCF_000282255.1 Pseudomonas sp. GM25
CGAATCCTGTCGAGTGCACCATATACCGAAAAGCCCGCGTTTAACGCGGGCTTTTTGCTGTCCGGGATTTGGCTTTTCCCGTCACACATCCTTTCTCATCAAAATCGATTTGAGCACTGCGGCCTCGCTTGAGGTCGTAACGATAACTCGTTGCCGAATTGCGGATGCTCACCTTGTCGGGTTTGCCCAAGGCGCTTTCAACATCCTGTTGGCTCATGCCGGCGATGATTCGTTGATTGATGATTGCCTCGCGTTTCTGTCGCGCGTCGATCAGATCTCCACATTTATCGTGAGTGCGCCCGACGACGGCCATTTCTCGTTTTTTGATATTCATACCGGATATTTCTTCGTGCCGTGCTTCGGGTATCAGTGTCACGGTCGAGCCAGGCGAGTAGGGGCGAACTTCCTGCAATGAAAGGTGCTCATCGTTCGCGCAGCTCAATGTGGTGAACGTGACGCGACCATCAGAAGCTTCGCAGCGATGAAGTGTCGTTGCGCTCCCGATGGCGGGCAGGCAGAGCAGGGTGGTCAGCATGAATCGGGATGTTTTCGATGGCATTCGGCGTCCTCCGTGACGATTGTCCTCAAGCGTAGCCGGCAGTTTTTTCACCGCCGGTGTGTTTTCTTTTCAGGATGAGTCGTCGCAGTGTGAAGGATCAGGACAGCGCTCAGCTTTGTCTCGCAAGCGCTTGTTTCAGCCACTATTTTTTAACGTTTAAAACCGTCAGGCGGTGTATCATTGCGCCCGTCAGCCCCGCCGGGGCTTATGGAAAACCTCCATGGACTTACCCAGTAGTTATTCAGTAACCCGTTTAACCAATCATGAATTGACTGATTGATCCTTCCGGCGTGCCCCGCTGCTGGGAGTGGAGTTCGCCTATGTCCGAAATCGAAGTAAAGAAAACACAGGAAAGCCTGCAGGATCGCCTGGCTCAGGTCGTCGAACTGCTGCAGCGCCAGCGGGTCGTCGAAGACCTGACTCATCGCCAGGAAGGCCCGCATCATGACCGGGTCGAGAACCTGGTCCACCGGCAAAACCTCGTCGAGCTGCAACGCAAGCTCGATGATCTGCACTCCGCCGACGTCGCCTACATTCTTGAAGCCCTGCCGCTGGACGATCGTCTGACGCTCTGGCAACTGGTCAAGGCCGATCGCGACGGCGACATTCTTCTCGAAGTATCCGATTCCGTCCGTGAAACGCTGATCGCCGACATGGACGACCACGAGCTCCTGGCTGCGGCCAAGGACATGGATGCCGACGAACTTGCTGACCTGGCCTCCGAGCTGCCGCGAGACGTCGTCCATGAGCTGATGGAGACTCTGGATCAGCAGCAACGCGAGCGTGTGCGTTCGGCTCTCTCCTACGACGAGGAGCAGGTCGGTGCGCTGATGGACTTCGAGATGGTGACCATCCGTGAGGATGTCAGTCTCGAAGTGGTTCTGCGTTACCTGCGTCGCCTGAAAGAGCTGCCGGGCCATACCGACAAACTGTTCGTGGTCGATTACGACGGCGTGCTCAAGGGCGTGCTGCCGATCAAGCGTTTGCTGGTCAATGATCCGGAGAAGCAGGTTTCCGAAGTCATGGCGAGTGACCCGGTGAGTTTTCACCCGGATGAAGACGCCTACGACGCTGCTCAGGCGTTCGAACGTTACGACTTGATCTCGGCCCCGGTGGTCGACAAGAACGGCAAGCTGATCGGCCGTCTGACCATCGACGAAATGGTCGACCTGATTCGTGAGGAGAGCGAAAGCGAAGTCCTCAACATGGCGGGTCTGCGTGAAGAGGAAGACATCTTCGCCTCCGTCTGGAAATCCCTGCGCAACCGTTGGGCGTGGCTGGCGATCAACCTGATCACGGCATTCGTCGCGTCGCGGGTGATCGGTCTGTTCGAAGGTTCGATCGAGAAGCTGGTGGCTCTGGCGGCGCTGATGCCGATTGTGGCGGGTATCGGCGGCAACTCCGGCAACCAGACGATTACCATGATCGTTCGCGCCATGGCGCTCGACCAGGTCAGCACCGGCAACACCTCGCGCCTGATGCGCAAAGAGCTGGCCGTGGCGTTGATCAATGGCCTGGTCTGGGGCGGTGTAATCGGTGTGGTCGCTTACTTGCTCTACGGCAGTTGGTCGTTGGGTGTAGTGATGACTGCCGCCATGACGTTGAACCTGTTGCTGGCGGCGTTGATGGGGGTGTTGATCCCGATGACCCTGGCGAAGATGGGCCGCGATCCGGCGATGGGCGCCAGTGTGATGATCACGGCCATGACCGACAGTGGTGGCTTCTTCATCTTCCTGGGGTTGGCGACGATTTTCCTGCTCTGACTGACTGCAATGAAACAGCCCGCCAATTGGCGGGCTTTTTTTCGCCCCTGAAAAACCCGAATTGCGGGCAAAAAAAAGCCAGCATTCATGCTGGCTTGAGATGTTCGGTTTGACTCAGGATGCGTCTGCGGCCATTTCGGCGTCGTGGGCGATCAGAGAAACCAGCGCGTTCTGTTGGCGATGGGAGAGTTGGCGGAAGCGTTGCAGCAACTCGCGTTCGTGCAGCGACAGCTCCGGGCTGTCCAGGCGCATGCTCAGCTCTTCGCCCAGTGCACCTTCCTGAATAAGACTCTGCTCAAGGCGCGCAATGATCTCGGAGTTCATGCTGCGATGATGATTGCGAGCCACCTCGGCAATGCGTTCACGCATTCCGTCTGGCAGACGTACGACGAACTTGTCAGCCGTACGGCTGGAATAAATTGCCTGTTTCAATGGGCGCATATATTTAACCGGTTAGTTCAGGGGAGCGGTTCTCGGGATTGGCCGCAGGATGTGTGGTAGGACAAGCATCCGCGCCAAATGGTTCAACCTGAATTGTTATGAGGCGCGCATCATGCCTCAAAATTGCCAGATCATTGGCGTCAATTCTGTGACAAATATTGATCCGGGTAAAGGCGTAATGCCAGCACCAATTATCAGAAATGCGGACTGGTTTGAAAAGAAAGCATCGGCCCGTATCGCTGACCGCGTCCTGAAACACGTCGACTGATGCCCGAAGGCGTCAGAACGTGCATGCTATGCGGGTTGAATCGTTGTTCCTTACCTTGTACAGGATAGTGGCAAATGGCCGATTTACTAGGGGCAAATGCCCGCCGGAGGGCGTTTTCAGGATGGATGGCAGGCTGATTTACCTCATGGGACCTTCCGGCTCCGGCAAGGACAGTCTGATCGAGGCTGCGCGTGAGCCATTGCGGGCGTTGAACTGCGAAATCATTCGACGCGTGATCACCCGTTCGGCGGAATCCGTGGGCGAGGATGCGATCGGCGTGACGCCGCAGGAGTTCGAGCAGCGTCAGCGCGCCGGCGAGTTTTCGCTGGCGTGGGAAGCCAACGGTCTCGCCTACGGGATTCCGGTGGAAATGGATCAATGGTTGAAAGCCGGTAAACACGTCCTGGTGAACGGTTCTCGGGCGAACCTGCGACAGGCGCTGGAAAGCTACCCGACACTGGTGCCGGTGTTGCTGACGGTTCAAGATGATGTCCTGCGTGAGCGCCTGCTCCGGCGTGGCCGGGAGACGCTTGAGCAGATCGATGCGAGGCTGGCCCGCAACACGCTATTCAAGGACAGGCGATCAACCGATAGCCCTGTGCACCTGATCGACAACTCGGGCGACCTGGCCGACGCCGTCAATCATCTGCTGGAACTGGTCAGGTTCAGCGCAATACCGGATCAAACTTGATCTTGCGACCGGCCACCAGCGCCAATACGAACAGCGCCGAGAAGACGCCGCAACCGATCAGCGGCAGGGATATTTCGGTTTCCTCGAATAGCGAAAAATGCCCGAGGCCACTCAATAAGGCGAGGATCAGAAATCCTGCAGCTGACTTGGACATGCTGTACTCCTGAAGATATTTCAAAAAACCAGACGTTCAGTCGAATGCGCCGGCAACGCCCGTTCAGACTCGCTGACTGCTTGCGGGGCAAAGCTCTGATCGTTCAACACCGCCCACTGCGGCGCCTTCTGCACTTGCAGGTAATGCGGCATGCGCCCGGCCACTTTCTCGTTGTCCTCGGGGACGAAGTGAAAGCCCACCAGGACGGCCAGTGCGATTGCGTTTGCGAACACGAGGGCGCTGTTCATGAGACGAGTCTCCGATTGTTCTTGTATAAGAACCGGTAAAGCAGCCGTCGTGCCAATAGTCTAACCGCTGTTAAGTCCTTTAAAAACAAGCATTTAACAGGGTTTTTCGGAGAGGGCGCATTGCATTCTGCAATGATGGCTTTTTGCGGTGATGCAAATTGCACGGTAAAACATCCGGCACCCTTGCAAGGCGCCTGCCTACACTTAAAAAGCCCTGCGGACGACATGACAAATCAGGGCCCGGCCGTTAACATGCACGCCGTCTGTCGCACCGACAGTCCTGTGTCCCAGTAGCTCAATTGGATAGAGCATCCCCCTCCTAAGGGGAAGGTTGGCAGTTCGAACCTGCCCTGGGACACCATATATTTCAAACCTTTCAGCCATTTCTGTCTTCTTCGATTAATTCCCATGGGTGCATGGTGGGTGCAAGCGACAGCAATCAGCCTGATAGCGTAATAAAGAAGCTTGACGGTCGCTGTTCTCGCCTTTACCCGAACGGAGTGCCTCCAATTGAAGATTCACACAGCAATTAGCGACAAGCTGAAGGAATCTGATTTCTTCTTGGTTCGCATGAAGGAATCAGCCCTGAGGATCGACGAATTGGGCTACTACTTCAGCGCGTTCGTAAGTGCGGCTCGAAGCGTGACCTTCGTACTCCAGTATGTCGCTAGTGATCTGGAAGGTTTTGGAGACTGGTATTCCGGTATTCAGCAAGAAATGCGGGCAAATCCTCTTTCCAAATTCATGCTTGAGGCGCGCAACGAGCACCAGAAAAGGGGGTTTAACCCTATCGGTCGAGGCGAGGTTGTGGTTAACCCTGATGGATCGCAAACAACTAACCACTATTTCTCCTATATCGGTACCGTGCCTCCTGCAGAAATTCCCGACGCAGATGTTCTGACGGCTTGTACTACTCATATGGCCGCTACCTGTAGCATTGTCGAGCGGTTCTTTGACAGTTTTGAGAGTCAGATCCATCGTCCAGATGAGGAGTTTCAGCGTAATCTCACCTGGATCGAACAAACACAGGGAGAAGGATTAACACCAGAGGCTCTGAGCGGGTACCTCTCCGATCCTCAAGTTTTGGCTGCCATACAGGTTCACTCTGAAATCAGGCCGCAAGACCAGATTTCAGTGCTGATACAGAAATATCACGCGCTCAGCAATTCTTTGAATTCCTGATCCGTAGGACCGTAGTCGTCGAGCAACTGGCGTGTCTAGCGGTCGCTCGAATGCCAAGCCCCGCGGCGAGCAGCTCTTCGACTCGCTTGTGCAGATCGGCGTCAATCGGGCGCCCCTGATACTTGCCGGCGGCCTTGGCCTTCTCGATACCCTGAGCCTGGTGCTCGCGGCGCTGTTCGTAGTCCTTGCGTGCAATTGCTGCCATCATTTCTACAAGCATAGAGTTAATGGCGCCCAGCATCCGCCCGGTGAACTCGTCGTCCTTGGTGTCCTGCATCCCCTGGTGGCTCGTTGGCAGGTCGAGCGCGACGATGCGCAGCCCCTTGGAATCAATCGTAGCCTTAAGCTTCTGCCAGTCCTTCACAGGAAGGCGTGAGAGGCTGTCTATCGACTCCACCAGCAGTACGTCACCCTTGCGCGCATCTTTGAGCAGACGCAGCATCTCAGGCCGGTCTGCGGTCGCGCCGCTGGCATTCTCCAGGTACACACTGGCAATCGTCTTATCGTGATCGGCGGCGAACTGCTCAAGTGATTCGCGGGCGCGGCTGGCGTCTTGCTCTTTGGTCGATGCTCGGAAGTATGCGCGGATGAACATGATGGTTGCCTGTATCAGTTAGGGTGTTCTCTTATTACTGTTTCACTTTGGGTGTTACTCATAAAGCTAAAAGGCTGAAAAAGGCGAAATCTGCCCGTATCTGGATAGGCATACCTTGCGTGGAACAGAGTCGTGGGTCTAAATTGCTATCACGCCATCAGCAGTCTTCTAGACAGCATGGTATGCGGGAGTGGTGATCACAGGGACGGTGCGATTTATATCGCAGCATACCTTGAAGCTTCTCGTCTGATTTATATCTGCTTCGGGGTTGGTATGACAAAAAGACAGTTGAGATTCTACGATCTGAAAGTCAAGGCTGCTGCGAGATATGAAGTAAATAACGAAATGATTTCCACAAATGTGGTCGCTTTTCCTCTTTTGGATATCATGAAACAAGCAGTCACAGTGTTCGGCTCAGTCGAATGCTTGTATAGAGAGTTACCCAATGAAATAAAGTTCTACCTCGCCGATATGTGTATAGAGGAAGACGAGTCTAAAGTTACGCTCCTTATAAATAAAAGTGATCCCACGGAGCCTGATCAAACCATTTCAAATCCTATACTTGGAGAGAGGCAGGATCTTGAAAAGCCTGATGGTTTTGGAAATGACTACTCTGCTCATGTCTGCATAAATTTAATCCCTATTGGCCCTAATCTATATTCGATGGTGTATGAGTCGCCCCGAGGGGGGATTCCCGGAGCTCAGGTTCATAGCTTTATAAATCATTTATTTCGAGAGTGCCGCGCCCATCATAAGGCTGCGTATAAAGTGGCTCATCCTGCTGGCGTAATGGAAGACGGACGCCCGGTGTTGGTTAATGCGCTTCATACGGTTGATTTAAATGGGAAGATATCAGACGACTTTTTGAACGATCTAGCAAACGGCAGCTTGGGAAGAATTGAACTCGCAAACTATAAGAACGTCGGTAGAGTGTGGGATGACAGTGCAGGGCTTAAAGAAGAGAAAAACATTATCATTCTAAGGCCCGAGGTTGCGCATCTCCCTGCGGAGGGTGTGCTGGACGCTTTAAAGCAGGCTTTCACGAAGGGTAGTAATTTTGACTATGATGAAGCAGTCATCGTGTTCAAAGATCCATATGATACACAGCATACGGTCGTAATGAATACTGAGGACTTTACCCTCTCTGATAATGAGAAATATGTCAAAAAAGCTTATATAGTCACTCCTGATGTTAATGCTAATGGATACGGTGAAATAGATAATGACATCAAAAACGCCTTATACGCAGCGCTGTAGTATTCTCGCTGGGCAATTGATAAGGCCGTTTTCTTATCTTGCCATTAAGCACGATAATAAATATCTGATGGATTGGGTGTTTCCCGCGATACTCGTTGCTTTGACGGGGGGCGCATTGTTCTTTTTGAGGGATGGTTTAAATATTTTTGGTGAGTCTGGCATATTGTCAAGAGTTCTTGGGTTTATACAAAATTTGCCAGGGTTTTATATTGCGGCTTTGGCGGCAATAGCGACATTTGGACGCTCGGATATAGATAATATTATTCCTAGTCCAACGCCTGTAATTATGGAGGTTAGAGAAGGCGAGCAAAACCCTATTCCGCTGACGCGTAGGCGATTTCTTTGCATGATGTTTGCGTTTTTGACTGCCGAATGTGTTGTTCTTATTCTTGTGTCGATCGCAGTGTTGTCTATGGCGGGTGATTATCATGGTAATCCGTTTTTCGGATTCAAAGTTTTCACTGGAGTAGGGTTTCTCGCATACATGCTTTTCTTCTATCAAATGCTCCTTGCTACCTTCTGGGGATTGTTCTACTTGGGGGATAGGATTCATCAAGCATGACTGATAGTCTGATAAGCAAAGAGCGTTAATTTATTGCCAAGTAAATAATATTCAAACCTTGTCTTCGGCAAGGATGGACGCCGAGATTATTATTCCTCCCCAACGGCGTTCACCGATGCAGATCGGTACCGGGTTACCACTGGCCGTGGTGTTTTTGGCGCTGCCGAACGCGTAGGGCGGAGTGTTTTCCGGAGATGAGCTTTGTTTGAGGCCGGTAGCTTGGGGGCTCAGCATCTGGATGACGCCGCCGGCGGCGAGTGCAATCCCTGGTGCTAAGGTCGCGCCGTTCGTTACTGAGCTCATGGCGATCAGAACCACTCCAAGTACAGTTTGAAACAGACCTGCACGCTTGCTCCCAGCGATTACCGGGACGATCCGGATCTCCTGAGCTCCACCCATCTTCAGCTCGCGCTCGCCCATGTTGTAGCGGTTCCGGAACGCTGCGAATTCGAGACCTTTCCGTTTGGCATCTGCGAGGTACTTCGCAAACCCAGGGTGATTGACGTCGATCGCTTTCACAGCTTCCCGCGTGTCGCCGGTGGAGAGTTCGTAAATGTGTTCACGTCCGAAAAGCTTCCCGGCCGATCCACCTAGCAGGATTCGCGTTTTGGTGCCGTAGTTGGTGGCCATAGCCATGGTTTACTCCTTAGTGCCTTGGGCGCTGTTGTTGGGTGCTTCAACACCTAGTCGTATGGCGAGCAGCGAGCGCGACATACGCGCCTGGTCGACCGTCACCTGTTCGTGCCGTGGGTCGTAGTTCCTGATCCGGTCGTAAATCCCCTGGTAGGCCTTGGCGCCCCGGAAGGTGCCGCGCAGAAGGTCGGCTGATACCCGGGCTTCGTCCTCGGTGAAGAACGGGCCGTCAATGGTCACCTTCTAGTCGTCGCGGACGTGCTGGAAATCCCACACCACATAATCGGAGTCGGGACCTTGTTTGAGTGGGTACGATGCAAAGCTATTTGTCTTGCACGCCTCGGCGAAACGCTCTTGGTAGGTGGTCAACGTTTTTACTCCCAATTGGGGGGGGGCGCCCCGTGACGGCCGCATTCGAACCGCTTACGCAACTTCGGATTTTTCCTCTGCGGCCTTCGGCCTGTCTCGAGCTGGGATCTTTTCAAGCCAGGTGCGCAACGCTTCTGAGCCGTCACAGCCCGACCTCCACTTTTCGAACTGGCCCGCGTAACCGGCCGAGTTCGCAACCATTCCACTGAGCGCCACTCCGACCTGAGAGGTTGTGGCAAGCGCATCGTCGTAGACGGCCAGCATTTGAGGGAGAGCGTCAATGTCATCTGCGCGAGGGGCGGCGATGCCCGCCCGGGAAAGGCTCGCTGCTGCTTCAGAGTTCAGGCCAGAGAGAATCGGATTTGCTCTCAGCACTGCTTCGACGATATCGGGGGTGACCACCCCGGCGCGCCTCGGACATGAGGTTGCGGCGTTCTTCCGGACTGAGGCCTCGCACAAGAGCTCTCAGTTCTTGGTCTGCGAAAGCCTGCGATATCACTGCTGGATCTTGGGGAGGCCGGGGAGAAGCCTTGGGTGACGGTTTCGGCCAGGGTCAGCATATCCTCGCGACTGATTGCATTGCGGGAAGAAGGGCGTCTGTCACTCCTGCGATTTTCTCTTTGCTCAAGCGCTCGATTGCGGACGAGTTGAAATCTTTGTTTTCCCGGATCGAGACGATCTCTTCGCTGAAGTCTTTGAAAGTCTCCAGCGCTAGTGTTTTGGAGCTGGCGGACGGACTCATCTATCACCTTCTCCACAACACTCGCCGCCTTTGTGCAGTCCATTCCGCTCGCCAGTGCCTGCTGAAAAAACAGCAGCGCACAGGTCGACACGATGTAGCGTCCCTTGATGTACACGATGAATCCTTTGCCGTTGGAAGGTGAGAACCGCCGCGCAGGGTAATCCTTGCGCAACGAATCTTGAACCCTCGCTTCAAGAGAACCGCTGACCCGGCCGATAACCCGTTCGGTGACTTCAGAGTCGCGCGAAATCGCTTGATAGCATTTGGCCGGCAGCTATCATCTGCGCGCCTGGAAATGGTCCATCCTCTTCAATTGCCTGGAAATCCTCGATGCTGTCGTATCACCAAAAGAGTTTTCTGATCGTCGATGATTTCTCGGATTTCCGCAGTTCCGTGCGTTCGATGTTGCGCGAGTTGGGCGTCAAGGATGTGGATACCGCCGACACCGGTGAGCAGGCGCTGAAAATGTGTGCGCAGAAGTCCTACGATTTCATCCTCCAGGACTTCCACCTCGGTGACGGCAAGAAGAACGGTCAGCAGGTGCTGGAAGACCTGATGATGGAAAAGCTGATCAGCCACGAAGCGGTGTTCGTGATGGTCACGGCCGAGACCAGTCAGGCGATGGTGCTCAGTGCCCTGGAGCACGAGCCGGACGCGTACCTGACCAAACCGTTCAACCGCTCCGGCCTGGCTCAGCGGCTGGAGCGTCTGGAGCAGCGCAAGACCCTGCTCAAGCCGATTCTGCAAGCTCTCGACCGTGGCAAACCGGTCGAAGTGCTCAACGCCTGCATCGCCCTGTGCAAACAGGACATCCGCTATTCGCCGCTGTGCCTGCGCTATCGCGCCGATGCGCTGCGCGACATGAACCAGAACGAAGCGCTCGAGCGCCTATACGACGGCATCATCGCCGACCGGCCGTTGCCGTGGGCGTTTGCCGGGTTGGGCAAATTGCTGTTCAAGCGCGGGCAGGTCAGTCAGGCCAAGGGCGTTTACGAAAAAGCCCTGAAGGTCTTCCCGATGATGCCGGCGCTGTATGACGGCATGGCTGACGTGCTGGTCGCCGAAGGCGATACCAAAGGCGCGCAGCAAGTGCTGGAGGAGGCGATTCGCCTGTCGCCGCTGGCCGTGCGCCGTCAGGCGTTGCTGGGCAAGCTGGCGATGGCCAACGAAGATTTCGACACCGCCTCCCGGGCTTATCGCCAGGCGGTGAATCAGGGCGCGCAATCGCGCTTCAAGGATCCGGAAAGCAATCTCGGCCTGGCTCACGCGCTGATCAGCAAGGGCAGCGAGCGCGGGCTCGACACCCGCACGCGTCTGGAGATCAACACCACGCTGAGCGCGGTGGCGAAAGAAAACCCGACCGATCCGGGCCTGCAGATTCGCGCGCGTCTGATGAAGGCCACGAGCCTGTTGCTCAACGATGCCGAGACCGCCGAGAAGCTCACCGAACAAGCGCTGATGCGTCTCGACGGCATGGAACAGTTCATGAGCCCCGAGGCGGCACTGCTGGTTGCCAAGCAATTGCAGATGCTCGGCCAGGCCGAGGCGGGCACTTCGATGCTCAAGAGCTGCGCGGAAATCTACGGCGATGACCCGACGGTGATGAAAGACATCGCCAAGCTCACCGACGACCCGACTATTCTCAGCTCCAGCAACGCGGCCGCCGACCTCAACCGTCAGGGCGTGCGCGTGTACAAGACCGGCAACCTGGTGGAGGCCCGCGAGGTGTTCCGCAAGGCGCTGAAGATGCAACCGAAGAACATCAGTATCGCGCTGAACATGGCCCAGTCGCTGCTGCACGGCACCGACACCAATGTGCCGTCGGCGGAGCTGGAAGAATGTCGGGCCTGCCTGAAACTGGTCGGCCTGATGCCCGACACCGACGCGCGTTATCCGCGTTATCAGAAGCTGAAAAGCAAGGCGTTTGGCGAATGAACCAAGACGAGCAGGCACTGGATTTTTCCACGGTGATCGCCTCCACCGTGCACGACATGAAGAACTCTCTGGCGATGCTGATGCAGGCCCACAGCCAATGGCTGGCGCGTCTGCCCGAGGCACAGCGCCAAGGGGCGGAGCAGGGCGTGATCGACTTCGAGTTCGCCCATCTCAACGGCATGCTGGTGCAACTGCTCGGGCTGTACAAGCTTGGGGTGAATCAGATGCCGTTGCAGCCGGCCTATCACGAGCTGGACGATTTCATCGAGGCGCAACTGGCGGCGCATCAGGAGGTGTTCGCCAGCCGTGGAATCATCGCCACTTACGAAGTCGATCCGCTCAGTCCCTTGGGCTTTTTCGACCGTGAACTGATCGCCTCGGTGCTGGGCAACTGTATCAACAACGCGATCCGCTACGCCCGTGAATCGCTGCTGATCACCGTCAGCGACGAAGCCGGTCAACTGGTGCTGAGCATCAATGACGACGGCGACGGTTACCCGGCCGAAATGCTCGAGCGCCAGTCCGATTACGTGCAAGGCATCAACCACAGCAGTGGCAGCACCGGCCTCGGTCTGTACTTCGCCGGACGCATCGCCGCGCTGCATCAGCGCAACGGTGTTGGCGGCCGGACCGAGATCCGTAATGGGGGCCCGTTGGGCGGCGGCGTGTTCAGTATTTACCTGCCCTGAATCACGGATTCATCGACCGGAATTCTTTTTGTTGGCTGCTGCTTGATATTCCGAACAGCCGAAGCCTATTTTGTCCGGGTCGCCGTTCGCGGCTCGCACAATAACAAGGATTGCGTCATGACAACCGATGGCCAGCGTTCACTCGCGCAGCGATTGACGGGCATTGATGAGATTGAATGTGTCACGCCGGATTTGAACGGCGTGCCACGGGGCAAGGTAATGACCGCCGAGGGCTTCCTCGAAGGGCGGCGTTTGCAGTTGGCCCGGGGGGTGCTGCTGCAATGCATCATGGGCGGTTATCCCGCCGCCAAATTCTATGGCAGCGATGACGGCGATCTGGCGCTGGTGGCCGATCCTGCCCAGATCCATCCGTTGCCATGGAGCGAAGAGCCACGGGCCTTTGCCATCTGTGATGCCGATGAGCTGACCGGTGAAAGCTCCAACCTGTCGACCCGTGGTCAGCTCAAGAAGGTCATTGCCCGCTACGCAGCCCTCGGTCTGGCGCCGGTGGTGGCGACCGAACTCGAATTCTTTGTGTTCGCTCCGAACACCGACCCGACCCAGCCGTTCCAGCCGCCAGTCGGTCTCGACGGGCGTCGCGAGGACGGCCACTCGGCGTTCAGCGTCAGCTCCAATAACGGTCTGCGGCCGTTCTTCAGTGAAGTCTATAAATGCATGGCGGCCCTCGGCCTGCCGCGCGATACCTTCATGCACGAAATGGGCGTCAGCCAGTTCGAGATCAACCTGCTGCACGGTGATCCGCTGCTGCTGGCCGACCAGACCTTCCTGTTCAAGCACCTGCTCAAGGAAGTCGCGCTCAAGCACGGCCTGACCGTAGTGTGCATGGCCAAACCGCTGGCGCACACGCCGGGCAGTTCGATGCACATTCACCAGAGCATCGTCGAGATCGGCAGCGGCAAGAATGTGTTCAGCGACGCGGACGGTCAGCCGACTGCGATGTTCCGCCACTTCATCGGCGGGCAGCAGGCGGGCATGGCTGACTTCACCGCGTTGTTTGCACCTAACGTCAATTCTTATCAGCGCCTGTGCCATCCGTTTGCGTCGCCGAACAATGCCTGCTGGTCCCACGACAACCGCGCCGCCGGCCTGCGTATTCCGGCCAGTTCGCCGGTTGCCCGTCGGGTCGAGAACCGCTTGCCGGGCGCCGATGCCAACCCGTATCTGGCGATCGCCGCAAGCCTGGCCGCCGGCTTGTACGGCATCGAGCATGAGCTGGAGCCAAGCGAAGCGATTCAGGGCGAGTTCGACGTGCCGGACCATCTTTCGCTGCCGTGTACCTTGCACGCGGCGCTCGAACGTCTGAAGCGCAGCCAGCTTGCAAAGGAACTGTTCGGCACGGAGTTCATCGAAGGCTACATCGCTTCGAAGACCATGGAGTTGACCAGTTTCTTTGACGAAATCACTCCCTGGGAACGCCGTGTTCTAGCAGCCCAGGCCTGACGAAATGTCGCCGTCGGGCTATCGTTTGATAGCCCGATACTTACCGCAAGGAGCCGCTCGGAACGCCGATGCGCCAAATCTGGAAATCCTTTCGAGCGCTGTATTTCGCCTCGCTGATGATGTTGATCGGCTCGGGCCTTCTTTCTACTTATCTGGCTTTGCGTCTGGCTGCCGACCATGTCGACGGGTTGTGGGTCGGTGCGTTGATGGCGGCCAACTATTTCGGTCTGGTGCTGGGCGGCAAGATCGGTCACCGCCTGATTGCCCGGGTCGGGCATATCCGCGCCTACTCGGCGTGTGCGGGGATCGTCGGCGCAGCGGTGCTCGGTCATGGTCTGGTGGACTGGCTGCCGGCCTGGCTGGTGCTGCGGACCATCGTCGGCCTCGGCATGATGTGCCAATACATGGTCATCGAGAGCTGGCTGAACGAGCAGGCTGACGCCAATCAGCGCGGCCTGGTGTTCAGCGGCTACATGATCGCATCGTATCTGGGGCTGGTGCTCGGTCAGCTGATTCTGGTCATGCACCCGGGCCTGGGCCTGGAACTGCTGATGCTGGTCGCGCTGTGCTTCGCACTTTGTCTGGTGCCGGTGGCACTGACCCGGCGGATTCACCCGGCACCGCTGCATCCGGCGCCGATGGAGCCGCGCTTCTTTATCAAGCGAGTGCCGCAGTCGCTGAGCACGGTGCTCGGGGCCGGGTTGATCATCGGTTCGTTCTACGGTCTGGCGCCGCTGTATGCCTCGCAGCAGGGGCTGTCCACCGAACAGGTCGGTCTGTTCATGGGTAGCTGCATTTTTGCCGGGCTGGTGGTGCAGTGGCCGTTGGGCTGGTTGTCCGACCGCTATGACCGGGCGCTGCTGATCCGCTGTTTTGCTTTCTTCCTGGCGATTGCCGCGTTGCCGCTGGCGATTCTGCCGCAGGTGCCGCTGGAGGTGCTGTTCGTGGTCGGCTTCCTCTGCTCGCTGGTGCAGTTTTGCCTGTACCCGCTGGCGGTGGCGTTCTCCAACGACCACGTCGAAGGCGAGCGCCGGGTGTCGCTGACGGCAATGTTGCTGGTGACTTACGGTGTGGGCGCCAGTATCGGGCCGCTGGCGGCCGGGGTGCTGATGAAGCTGTTCGGGCCGCAGAGCCTGTATGCGTTCTTCACCTTTTTCGCGTTGGTGCTGGTGTGGCGGATCCGGCCGAAAGCCGTGACCAATTTGCACCAGGTCGACGATGCGCCGCTGCATCACGTGGCGATGCCGGACAGCATGTCCAGTTCGCCGCTGGTAGCAGCGCTTGACCCGCGGGTTGACGAGCAGGTGGTGCAGGAGCAGATG
This sequence comes from Pseudomonas sp. GM25, assembly GCF_000282255.1. Lineage (NCBI taxonomy): Bacteria > Pseudomonadati > Pseudomonadota > Gammaproteobacteria > Pseudomonadales > Pseudomonadaceae > Pseudomonas > Pseudomonas sp. GM25. The sequence goes on from NZ_AKJQ01000086.1 coordinate 14,872, forward strand.
CAGAATACGGTCGCTCCAGAGCCTGAACCGGAGCCGGAACCAGAACCTGTCGTGCCAACCGACTCGACAGTCGAGGGCGAAGGGCCGGACATCACTCCCGCCAAGCCTTGATCCGGGCATAAAAAAACGGGCAGTCACCGTAGTGGCTGCCCGTTTTTTATGCCTGCCGATCAGAGATCGTCTTTATCGAACCGACGCGCTTCGCGTTGCAGTTGATAAACGAAACGCTCGACGTTGCGGGCCGCCGGGCCGCTGATGTTGTGAAAGCGCAGGCCGGCGAAGGTGATGTTGAGTTTTTCTTCGAAGTGCAGGTAACGCAGCTCGACCGATACCGGTTGGTTGCCGAACAGCGGCGCGGCGATCAGGCGATCATAGACCTGGCCCAGTTGCAGGCGGTCGGTGATGTCGCCTTCAAAGCGCAGTTTGCAACCCGTGGCCGAGATGTCCAGCAATTTGCCATCCAGCGGTGCCTTGAGCTTTTCGCCGCCGAGCACGACGCTGACCAGATCGGTCAGTTTCAGTGCGGCGCGAAAGGCATTGCGGCGCTGGTGATAAACCACTTCGGTGGGCAGGTCGCCGGTGTAGAAGCGGTCGCCGTCGGAATCCTTGATGCTCAGCGTGCCTGTGCATTCCCAGGCAATGCGCACGCCATCATGAAAGCCCTCAACCTTGAACGGTTCGCCTGCTTCCAGAAAACGTTCGCCGTCGCGCGGGATCATTTCATCAAGCTTGATCGAACCGTTTTCGCGATCGACTTCAATCAGGTAGCTCTGGAAGCGCTGGCTACGCTCGTGGAACGTAATGATCAGCGGATCGTGGCTCTCTTGCAGCTGGCGCAGATTGCTGGAGATCTCCAGGGGCGTGGTGAGCACCTTTGGGGGCTGCGGAGCGTCATCGTTGGACACGTTAAATCAATCTCCAGACAAAATTTGACTACGGCTGGCCAGTATTTTGCCAGCATGTTTCGCACGTTGATAGGGCGCAAGCATAGAAGAAAGCATCACGCCTGGCTGAGCGCGCGCGGTTTCTGCAGTTTGGAGAAGGTGCCGCTGGCATCGTAGAGCGCGGGAGGCTCGCCGCCGGTGAGGATTTTCAGCTGATTGGCCGTAGCGGCCTGCTGCATGATGATCGACTGGCCGTTCTTGACGTTGGCCGCCTGGCACTGGGCAATCAGGTCGGTCAGAACATCGCTCTGGCTCAGTAACTGGTCGCCGATGCTCGACTGGCTGGCCAGTTGTTCCAGACCTGCGCGGTCGAGGGACAGGTTGAGACTGGCGAGGATTTCGCTGCGCTTGCGGCCATGCTGTTCGAGCAGAATGATCAATGCCTGTTTGCGCGCCAGAATTTCTTCCAGCAGAGGCATGTCGCGACCGTGCAAGGCGAGGGACTCGGTTTGCAGTAACTCCAGCAATTGTTGAGCTGGAGCAAAGTCGTCGGTGATCAGTTGCAATAAATTAGTGTCGTGCATGGCTGGCCTTGGGTTTTAAGCGTCCAAAAGCCTGGCGCTGACCGAGGCCTAGCGCTGGGCTTCGAAATTGAGCAGTTTGCTGGCTACACGGTTGCTGTCGACTTTGTAGCTGCCATCGGCAATCGCTGCTTTCAACTCGGCCACGCGGGCTTTATCGACGGCAGGCTGATCGCGCAGCTTGTCAGTGACCTTCTGCAACTGTTGAGCCTCATTGCTGAGGTGTACCGATTCCCCGCTTTTTGCGGTACTGGCCTGTTCGGCCGGGGTATTCAGCGGCGCGGAAGTGCCGGTTTCGGCGGTTTCCTTGGCGTTGCTGGTACGCGTACTGCCCGTAAGTGACGAGGAGCTGTTCAAACGGCTGAAATCGATGACCATGTTAAAAACCTCTGGGAATTTGGACGCTTGCCATGTTCTCGGCCATCCCCTGGAAAACTTTAGGCTCATTTAGCAATGAGCTTGCATGCGCCGTTGCAGATCCTGCTGCGGCACAGTTTAGGGAACAGCTCTGGTCAGCGCCAGTTTTCTGCTCGAGTACTCAGGGGCTTTTCAAATATCCGTTCATACGGCCGCTCACATCACCGCTACATGGCCGCTCACATGGCAACTTCCACCTGGCCCGGCGCGATAACCTGCGCCTTGATAACCCGTTGGGAATTGAGGTTTTTCACCCGAATCTGTTCTTTCAGGCCACCGTTGGACAGGGCTTCGCCCGGCATCCGGACGGCGAGGGTGCCGCTGCGGGCGGTGATCACCACTTGATCGCCCTTGCGAACCACTTCCGCCTGTTCCAGATGCACCAGGGTGATGACCTGATCGGCTACCGTTGGTCGGGTCAATTTCTGGCCGATGGCTTCATCCACCGACGTCAGGAAACCCTGATTGATCGTGCTGACGTCGCGCTCGCGCAAGGTCACGTCCTGAGGCTCGATGATGCCGGCGCGTTTGAGTGGCCGCGTGGTGGTGACAATCTCGCGAAACAGGCGGACTTGAGCGGGCACGAACACCGTCCAGGGGGAGGCGCCTTCGCAGCGGACCTTGACCGTGACACGGCCCAGAGGGCGTGCCGGACTCTCCAGTGTCGCTGTCAATTCCTTGTCGCACATAGGCATGCGCATGCGGGGATCGAGCTGGTTGACCTCGATTTCATAACGGCCTTCCGTTTGACTGGTAGCCAGATAGTCTTCTACGGTGAATTCAAGAAAGCCCTGAGTGACGCCGATAAGCATGTCAGGCAAGGTAACCGCATCAGCACCGGCAGGGCTGCCAGCGAAAAAAAGGCAAACGGCGGACATCGCGCAAAGCCCTCTGCGGAGGGGAGATGTCAGGCGTCGGAAAAATGTCGTTTGAGCGTTCATACGAGTTAAAAAGCAAGCGCCGTGCCGTTTAGCAATGAATGTGCGTCGCAACAACACTTGGCGTTGGTGTAGGAGTCTGGGCATGGCTGGTGTAATGGATTCGGTGAACCAGCGCACGCAACTGGTGGGGCAGAATCGCCTGGAGCTGTTGTTGTTCCGTCTCGACGGCCAGCAGCTCTACGGGATCAACGTGTTCAAGGTTCGGGAAGTGCTGCAATGCCCGCAACTGACGCTGATGCCCAAGTCCAGTCCTGTCGTGTGCGGGGTGGCGAATATCCGGGGGGCGACCATTCCGATCCTTGATCTGGCGATGGCGACCGGCTCCGGTGCTTTGAAAGACAAGAACAGTCCGTTCGTGATCATCACGGAATACAACACCAAGACCCAGGGTTTCCTGGTGCGCTCGGTGGAACGTATCGTGAACATGAACTGGGAAGAGATTCATCCGCCGCCCAAGGGCACCGGACGCGATCATTACCTGACCGCTGTGACTCGGGTCGACAATCAGTTAGTCGAAATCATCGACGTCGAGAAGGTGCTGGCGGAAGTTGCGCCGACCCCGGAAGCGATTTCGGTCGGCGTGGTGGATGTCGAGACCCAGAGCAAGGCGTTGTCGCTGCGGGTGCTGACGGTCGATGACTCGTCGGTGGCGCGCAAGCAGGTGACGCGTTGCCTGCAGACGGTCGGTGTCGAAGTGGTGGCGTTGAACGACGGCAAGCAGGCGCTGGATTACCTGCGCAAGCTGGTCGACGAGGGCAAGAAGCCGGAAGAAGAGTTCCTGATGATGATCTCCGACATCGAAATGCCGGAGATGGACGGGTACACCCTGACGGCCGAGATCCGCAGCGACCCTCGCATGCAAAAGCTTCATATCATCCTGCATACTTCGTTGTCGGGTGTGTTCAATCAGGCGATGGTCAAGAAAGTCGGTGCCGATGACTTCCTGGCCAAGTTCCGTCCTGATGACCTGGCATCCCGGGTAGTCGACCGGATCAAAGCAGCAGATATCAGCTAAGGGCCTTCTGCCCCTGGCGTTCAACACGATTTAAGAGGCGGCATCATTTGTCTACGGGTAATTTGGATTTCGAACAGTTCCGGGTCTTCCTGGAAAAAGCCTGTGGCATTTTGCTCGGTGAAAACAAGCAGTACCTGGTGTCGAGCCGTCTCAACAAACTGATGGAGCAGCAAGGCATCAAGTCCCTGGGTGAGCTGGTACAGCGCATCCAGACCCAGCCGCGCAGCGGTTTGCGCGAGCAGGTGGTCGATGCCATGACGACCAACGAAACCCTGTGGTTTCGTGACACCTATCCGTTTGAAGTCTTGAAGAACAAGGTGCTGCCCGAGGCGATCAAGGCCGCTCCCAACCAGCGTCTGCGGATCTGGTCGGCGGCCTGCTCGTCGGGTCAGGAACCCTATTCGCTGTCGATGTCGATCGACGAGTTCGAGCGGACCAACATCGGCCAGTTGAAGATGGGCGTGCAGATCGTTGCCACGGATCTGTCCGGCAGCATGCTGACCAACTGCAAGACCGGCGAGTACGACAGCCTGGCGATCGGTCGCGGTCTGTCCGCCGATCGTCTGCAGCGCTACTTCGACCCGAAAGGGCCGGGACGCTGGGTGATCAAGGCGCCGATCAAGAACCGGGTGGAATTCCGCTCGTTCAACCTGCTCGACAGCTACGCAAGCCTGGGCAAGTTCGACATCGTGTTCTGCCGCAACGTGCTGATCTACTTCTCCGCCGAGGTGAAGAAGGACATCCTGTTGCGCATCCACAGCACGCTGAAACCGGGCGGTTATCTGTTCCTTGGCGCTTCCGAGGCGCTGAACGGTCTGCCGGATCATTACCAGATGGTTCAGTGCAGCCCGGGGATCATCTACCAGGCGAAGTGATCAAGACCGGCAACACAAGAAACGGGAGTCCTCAGGGGCTCCCGTTTTTTTATGCCTGAAGGTTTTGCCGGTGGCAGGTGGCGGCAGAAAAGCGGCATCCGGCGGAAACCGGTTGCCGCTTTTCTGGCATTGCCGCGTTGCCGGTTCGGCGCAAAGCCCCGTAATCCGGGGCTTTCTCAAACTGGCACGCCGCTTGCTATAACCCTGTTACGAAAAATCCGGTCACCTGAAGGTTCCCGACATGAGCATCAGCTTCGATAAAGCGCTCGGCATTCACGAAAAGGCTCTGGGCTTCCGCGCCCAGCGTGCCGAAGTGCTGGCCAACAACATCGCCAACGCCGACACCCCGAACTACAAGGCGCGGGATCTGGAGTTCTCCAAAGTGCTCGAAGCACAGAGCCAGAAGAACGCCAACGGCACCATCGCCCTGAACATGACCAACAGCCGTCACATCGAAGCTGAAGGCCTGGGCAATGGCGACGAGTCGCTGATGTATCGCACGCCGATGCAGCCGTCGATCGACCAGAACACCGTGGACGCCCAACTGGAACAGTCGAACTACGCGGAAAACGCCGTCGGCTTCCAGGCCAGCTTCACCCTGCTCAACAGCAAATTCAAAGGGCTGGTCTCAGCCCTGCGCGGAGAGTAATCCATGTCCCTGTCCAGCGTTTTCAACATTGCCGGCAGCGGCATGAGCGCCCAGACCACCCGTCTCAACACCGTGGCTTCGAACATCGCCAACGCCGAGACCGTCTCGTCGAGCATCGACCAGACCTACCGTGCCCGTCACCCGGTGTTCGCCACCATGTTCCAGGGCGGCCAGAGCGGCGGCAGCAATTCGCTGTTCCAGAACCAGGACGCGGCCGGCCAGGGCGTGCAGGTCATGGGCGTGGTCGAAGACCAGAGCAACCTCGAAGCGCGCTACGAGCCGAACCATCCGGCAGCCGACGCCAAGGGCTACGTCTACTACCCGAACGTCAACGTGGTTGAAGAAATGGCTGACATGATTTCCGCGAGCCGGTCGTTCCAGACCAACGCCGAAATGATGAACACCGCCAAAACCATGATGCAGAAGGTACTGACCCTCGGTCAGTAATAAGGGGCGACTGCCATGAGTGTTACCGATACCACCAGCAGCCTGACGATGAACGACATACTGGCCAACTCTTCGAAGAAGACCAGTAGCACGACCACCGGCGGCATCGCTTCGGCCACCAACAGCTCGACCGGCGGCCAGGCCCTGGGCAAGGACGCGTTCCTGCAACTGCTGGTCACCCAGCTGAAAAACCAGAACCCGCTCGACCCGCAGGACAACAGCGCATTCGTTGCCCAGCTGGCGCAGTTCAGCAGCCTTGAGGGGATTACCACCCTCAACAGCACCGTCAGCTCGCTGGCCGGCAACTACAACTCGTCGCAAGCCCTGCAGGCTTCGTCGCTGGTCGGCCGCAACGTGATCGTGCAGACCAACACGGTTCAGCTGGACGACCCGAGCAAAGGCATGACCGGTTCGGTCACTGTTCCTTCATCGATTGCCGGCGGCACCGTCTCCATCACCGACAGCAGCGGCACCGTTGTTCGCACCATCGATCTGGGCAGTCGCGCCGCAGGCGACGCGAGCTTCACCTGGGACGGCAAGGACAAGGACGGCAACCTGGTGAAAACCGGTACCTACACCGTCAAGGCCAACGCCTCGATCAACGGCACCGCGACCGACCTGGCGACCTACCTGCCAGCCACGGTCACCAGCGTGACGATCAGCCAGACCGGTGGCGAGCTGATGCTCAACCTGTCCGGCAAGGGCACCGTTGCCCTGTCCAAAGTACAAACCATTGGTATATAGAGCCGACTAACCGGCACAAAGGAGTGGAATATGTCTTTCAATATCGGCCTTAGCGGTCTCTATGCAGCCAACAAGCAACTGGACGTGACCGGCAACAACATCGCCAACGTCGCGACCGCCGGTTTCAAATCGTCCCGTGCAGAATTCGAAGACGTCTACTCGGCGACTCGCCTGGGTAGCGGCAGCAAGGTCATCGGTAACGGTGTGCGCCTGGCCAACGTTTCCCAGCAGTTCACCCAGGGTGACATCAACAACACCGGCAACGTGCTGGACATGGGCATCAACGGTTCGGGCTTCTTCACTCTGAGCAACAACGGCTCGATCTCCTACACCCGTGCCGGTACGTTCAAGGTCGACAAGGACGGCTTCATCACCAACACCGACTACACCTCGCGTCTGCAAGGCTACGGTGTGGATTCCAACGGCAAGGTCATCAACGGCGTGTTGACCGATCTGAAGATCGACACTTCGAACCTGGCGCCGAAGTCCACCTCGCTGGTGACCTCGACCATCAACCTGAACTCGACCGCTCCGGTGATCGACGACACAGCGGCGGCCGGCAAGTTCGACCCTAGCAAAACCGAGACTTACACCAAGTCGTTCAGCACCCCGATCTATGACAGCCAGGGTAACGCCCACGTCATGGACCAGTACATGGTGAAAACCGGTGCCAACACCTGGAAGGTCTACACCCTGGTAGACGGTCGTAACCCGGATGCTACCGGTAGCGATCCGAAAGTCACCGCACCTGTTGCTTCGACCATGACCTTCGACTCCACCGGTCAACTGACTCAGGTCAGCACGCCGCCTGCCGTGATCAGCAGCGACCTGAAACTCACTGGCTGGGTACCGGGTACTGTCACCAACGGTGTGTGGAAGGCCAACGGCGCTTCGGCGAACGCGGCTGGCATCACCATTTCGATGGCCAAGACCACTCAGTTCAACGCTGACACCGCGCGTTCGATCCCGACTCAGGATGGTTACGCGACTGGCCAGATCACCAACCTGACCATCGACGGTACCGGTACGCTGTTTGCCAACTTCAGCAACAACCAGAGCAAGGCCATCGGCCAGGTTGCGCTGGCGAGCTTCACCAACGAGCAGGGTCTGCAGCCGATTGGTGGTACCAGCTGGAAAGAGACTTACGCTTCGGGTATTCCGGGCTACGATGCGCCGGAGACCGGTACGCTGGGTTCGGTTGTTTCGAACTCGCTGGAGGAGTCGAACGTTAACCTGACCAATGAGCTGGTTGATCTGATCAAGGGTCAGAGTAACTATCAGGCGAATGCGAAGACCATTTCGACTCAGAGCACTATTATGCAGACCATTATTCAGATGACTTGATTCTGGGTTTTGGCTGGTTAAGGAGCCCCTCTTTTTGAGGGGCTTTTTTTTGGCTGCGGTTTGGGGTGTTTATCCGTTGCTTCGGGTGCTGCCGCTGGCGGTTTCGCCCTTACGGCGAGTCCCTTTTGCAAACGCCCAAAAGGAACCAAAACGCTGGGCCCCTGCGTTCGGCACCTCGCTTTGGC
>NZ_AKJQ01000087.1:0-6456 GCF_000282255.1 Pseudomonas sp. GM25
TCTGCGAGTGGCAGCCGACACATCCGTTGGCGATGTAAACGTCGCGGCCTTCCAGTTCAAGGGCGGTGCGCGGCTTCATGCCTTCGACCGGCTTGTTGGTGACGTCCTGGAAAAACAGCGGAACGATTTGGGTCAGACCACCGACGCTGACGGCGATGACCATGAAGAAAGCCAGCAGGCCAATGTTCTTCTCGACGGCTTCATGCTTCATCAGTGAGCTCCAACTACGGCAATCTTGGCGGCGGCTTCGGCTTCAGCCGGGTTCGAGGCGCGAACGGTGCGCCATACGTTGTAAGCCATCAGCAGCATGCCGCTGGCGAAGAACGCACCGCCCAGGGCGCGGACGATGAAACCAGGGTGGCTGGCCTGCAGCGCTTCGACGAACGAGTAGGTGAGGGTGCCGTCATCGTTGATTGCACGCCACATCAGGCCCTGAGTGATGCCGTTGACCCACATCGAAGCGATGTACAGAACGGTACCGATGGTCGCGAGCCAGAAGTGCGCGTTGATCAGGCCGGTGCTGTGCATCTGCGCACGGCCGAACAGTTTCGGGATCATGTGGTAGATCGCGCCGATCGAGATCATCGCTACCCAGCCGAGTGCGCCGGCGTGTACGTGGCCGATGGTCCAGTCGGTGTAGTGCGAGAGCGAGTTGACGGTCTTGATCGCCATCATCGGACCCTCGAAGGTCGACATGCCGTAGAACGCCAGCGATACCACGAGGAAACGCAGGATCGGGTCGGTGCGCAGCTTATGCCAGGCGCCCGACAGGGTCATCATGCCGTTGATCATGCCGCCCCAGCTCGGTGCCAGCAGGATGATCGACATCGCCATGCCCAGCGATTGTGCCCAATCCGGCAGTGCGGTGTAGTGCAGGTGGTGCGGGCCGGCCCAGATGTACAGGGTGATCAGCGCCCAGAAGTGCACGATCGACAGACGATACGAGTAGATCGGACGTTCGGCCTGTTTCGGCACGAAGTAGTACATCATCCCCAGGAAACCGGTGGTCAGGAAGAAGCCCACGGCGTTGTGGCCGTACCACCACTGGATCATCGCGTCGGTGGCGCCGGAGTAGGCCGAGTAGGACTTGAACAGGCTGACCGGCAGCGACATGTGGTTGACGATGTGCAGCATCGCGGTCACCACGATGAACGCACCGTAGAACCAGTTACCGACGTAGATGTGCTTGGTCTTGCGCTTGGTGATGGTGCCGAAGAACACCAGACCGTAGGTGACCCAGACAATGGCCAGCAGAATGGCGAGAGGCCATTCCAGTTCCGCGTATTCCTTGGTGGTGGTGTAACCCAGCGGCAAGGTAATGATCGCGCCGACGATAACCGCTTGCCATCCCCAGAAGGTGAAGGCCGCGAGGCTGTCGGAAATCAGTCGCGTCTGGCAGGTTCGCTGCACGACATAGTAGGAAGTGGCAAACAGTGCACAACCACCGAAGGCGAAAATCACCAGGTTTGTGTGCAACGGGCGCAGGCGTCCAAAGCTCGTCCATGGCAGACCGAAATTCAACTCCGGCCAGACCAGTTGCGAGGCGATGAAGACACCGAGCCCCATGCCAAGGATCCCCCAGACCACCGTCATGATGGCGAACTGGCGGACTACCTTATAGTTATAAGCAGTCGGACTGATTGCTGTGCTCATTCTAAGGTTCCACGGTTTGGGTGTTTTATTAGGATTAAAATCGGCCGCAAGTATGTAGAAAGCAGGGGGTCAATGCAACGCGCCATGACCTGGGTCAATGCTTTCCAACGCTGATTCTGCGGCCTTTCCATGCGCCGCGTAAGGACAAAATTGCCCTCGGGCAAAATGTCGCAGCGGACGAAAAAAGCGAGGGGTCCCGGTCGGATGTAACGGGGTATGTTCGAACGCTCGGTTCGGGTGACGGACGGTAATTGGCACGACAGCCGGTATCTACCGGCCTTTGCGGCCATGTCAGTCAGCCGATTCGTTCAACGCCTCGCTCGGGGTCGACCTGGAACCGGCACGGGCCAGTCCGCATCGAGCAAGCGTAGACCCGAATCCGGGTAACCGAAAGGAGAGGGGGTGAAGGGGTGCGACAATGCGTCGCAAAGGGACTGGAAACTGCCGCACTGGAAACGTGCGGCAGTCTTGTACGCAACGATTACTTTTTATTGTCCTCAGTAATCAGTTTTTCTGTATTCAATCCATTGCTCAGGCTGTACACATAAGCGGCCAGCAATTGCACTTTATCGTTGCCCAGCAGCTCGTTCTGAGCGGGCATGTGGCCTTGACGGCCATGGCGAATGGTCTGCTCAAGTTGGGTCAGGCTGGTGCCGTAGATGAAACCGGCCGGGTGCGTCAGGTTCGGTGCGCCCATGGCTTCGGTGCCCTGGCCGTTTGCCCCGTGACAGGCGACGCACATGGTGCTGAACGCTTGCTGCCCGGCTTGCAGGTCGGCCTTGTTGTCCGCTGCCAGTGGCAGGCCGGCCAGTTCGTGACGCACGTAAGCCGCGACGTTTTTCACCCCGGCCTCGCCCAGTGCTTCGCCCCACGCCGGCATCGCCGCCATCCGGCCACCCATGATGGTGGTCTTGATGGTTTCGGCGCTGCCGCCCCAACGCCAGTCCTTGTCGGCGAGGTTAGGGAAGCCGAACGCGCCCTTGGCGTCCGAGCCGTGGCAAACCGAGCAGTTGGAGGCGAACAGACGGCCACCCATTTTCAGCGCCTGCGGATCCTTCGCCACTTCTTCCACCGGCATGGCGGCGAACTTGGCGAAGATCGGCCCGAATTTGGCGTCAGCCTTGCTCATTTCCTTTTCCCACTCGTGGACGCCGGTCCAGCCGTCCTCGTAGCCGGGCAGGATGCCTTTCCAGTTGCCCAGGCCCGGATAAAGGATCAGATAGCCCACGGAAAACACCAGCGTGCCGGCGAACAGCATGAACCACCACTGCGGCAGCGGGTTGTCGTACTCCTCGATGCCGTCGAAGCTGTGGCCCATGGTCTGGTCGACGCTGCCCTTGGTCTCGCCCCGACGGGTGCCGACCAGCAGCCAGGTCAGGCCGATCAGGCTGCCGATGGTCAGTACGCAGATCCACGTACTCCAGAAGGTGGTCATGGCCGGGTACTCCTTGTTTCATTAGCTTGGGTAGTGTCGGGTTGCGGCTCGTCGGCAAACGGCAGCAGGCGCGCTTCGGCGAATTCCGGGGTGCGCTTGCGGTTGAACACCCAGAGGGTCAGGCCGACGAAGGCCACGAACACCACGACCGTGCCGAGGCCGCGTATCAGCCCCGCGCTCATTTCAAAGACCATGGCTCACCTCTTGCTCTTGATCGCAGTGCCAAGCACTTGCAGGTAGGAGACGAGGGCGTCCATTTCGGTCTTGCCCTTGAGGCTGGCCACCGCGCCGCTGATGTCGTCGTCGGTGTACGGCACGCCGAGGGTGCGCATGACCTTGAGCTTGGTTTCGGTGTGGCTGCTGTCGACCGGTTGGGTGACCAGCCATGGGTAGGCCGGCATTTTCGATTCCGGTACAACGTTGCGCGGGTTGTACAAGTGCGCACGGTGCCAGTCATCCGAGTAGCGCGCGCCAACCCGGGCCAGGTCCGGACCGGTACGTTTCGAGCCCCACAGGAACGGGTGATCCCACACGCTTTCACCGGCCACCGAGTAGTGCCCGTAGCGTTCGGTTTCGGCGCGGAACGGCCGGATCATCTGCGAGTGGCAACCCACGCAGCCTTCGCGGATGTAGATGTCGCGGCCTTCCAGTTGCAGCGCGGTGTAGGGCTTCATGCCTTCCACCGGTTTGTTGGTCACGTCCTGGAAGAACAGCGGGACGATCTGGGTCAGGCCGCCGATGCTCACGGCGAACACCATCAGCAGCATCAGCAGGCCGACGTTCTTTTCAATCGTTTCGTGTTTCATGGCGAACTCCTCAGGCCATCTGCGCGGCGGCAACGACGTCAGCAGGCTGCGAGGCCCGCACGGTGCGCCAGGTGTTGTAAGCCATCAGGAACATGCCGCTGAGGAAGATTGCCCCGCCAATCAGCCGCACGACGAAGCCAGGGTGGCTGGCCACCAGGGTTTCGACGAAGGAGTAGGTCAGCGTGCCGTCCTCGTTCACTGCACGCCACATCAGGCCCTGGGCGATGCCGTTGACCCACATCGAAGCGATGTAGAGCACGGTGCCAATGGTCGCGAGCCAGAAGTGCGCGTTGATCAGGCCGATGCTGTGCATCTGCTCTTTGCCGAAGATTTTCGGGATCATGTGGTACAGCGCGCCGATGGAAATCATCGCCACCCAGCCGAGGGCGCCGGCGTGTACGTGGCCGATGGTCCAGTCGGTGTAGTGGGAGAGGGCGTTCACTGTCTTGATTGCCATCATCGGACCTTCGAAGGTCGACATGCCGTAAAACGCCAGCGACACCACGAGGAAGCGCAGGATCGGGTCGCTGCGCAACTTATGCCAGGCGCCCGAGAGGGTCATCATGCCGTTGATCATGCCGCCCCAGCTCGGCGCCAGCAGTACCAGCGACATCACCATGCCCAGCGACTGCGCCCAGTCCGGCAGCGCGGTGTAGTGCAAGTGGTGCGGGCCGGCCCAGATGTACAGGGTGATCAGCGCCCAGAAGTGCACGATCGACAGGCGATACGAATACACCGGACGTTCGGCCTGCTTCGGCACGAAGTAGTACATCATCCCGAGGAAACCGGCGGTGAGGAAAAAGCCTACGGCGTTGTGGCCGTACCACCATTGCACCATCGCATCGGTCGCACCGGCGTACACCGAGTAGGACTTGGTGAAACTCACCGGCAACTCAAGGTTGTTGACGATGTGCAGAATCGCCACGGTGATGATGAACGCGCCGAAGAACCAGTTGCCCACATAAATGTGCTTGGTCTTGCGCTGCATGATCGTGCCGAAGAACACGATGGCGTAGGCGACCCAGACGATGGTGATCAGGATGTCGATCGGCCATTCCAGCTCGGCGTATTCCTTGGAGCTGGTGTAACCCAACGGCAGGCTGATGGCCGCCAGCAGGATCACCAGTTGCCAGCCCCAGAAGCAGAACGCGGCGATTTTCGGCGCAAACAATTGCGTCTGGCAGGTGCGCTGCACCGAGTAGAACGAACTGGCGAACAAGGCACAGCCGCCGAACGCGAAGATCACCGCGTTGGTGTGCAGCGGGCGCAGGCGTCCGAAGCTGGTCCACGGCAGGTTGAAGTTGAGTTCGGGCCAGACCAATTGAGCCGCGAGAAAAACCCCGAGCCCCATGCCGACGATGCCCCACACCACCGTCATAATGGCGAATTGGCGGACCACCTTGTAGTTGTAGGCGGTACTGATAGAAGTGTTCATGGTTCCCCATCCACGGTTCAGCCGAAGTGAGCGCGCGCAGAAAACGCCGCGAATCCTTCGCCTGGAGTTATAGGCAGACTAAAAGCGAGGCAAGCATGGACAAACAGCACAAGGCCAGTATTGACGGGGATCAATGGGCGCAGTGCCTGCGGGATCACGGGTGGCTTTGGGATGCGGCTGTTGGGGAGGCTTCGGCGACGCTCATTCTCGCCCATGGTGCGGGGGCGCCGATGGACAGTGAGTGGATGACGGATGTGGCTGGGCGCCTTGCTGGGCTTGGTATCAACGTGTTGCGGTTTGAGTTTCCTTATATGGCGCAGCGGCGGGTTGATGGCAGCAAACGTCCGCCGAATCCGGCGCCGAAGTTGCTCGAATGTTGGCGTGAGGTCTATGGCTTGGTGCGACTTCATGTCGCTGGGGTTTTGGCGGTTGGCGGGAAGTCGATGGGGGGGCGGATGGCCAGTCTGCTTGCCGATGAGCTTGGCGCGGATGCGTTGGTTTGTCTGGGGTATCCGTTTTATGCGGTTGGGAAACCGGAGAAGCCTCGGGTTGAGCATCTGGCTGGGTTGAAGACTCGGACGTTGATTGTTCAGGGGGAGCGGGATGCTCTTGGCAATCGGGACGCTGTCGAAGCTTACGATCTATCGCCGAGTATTGAGGTGTTTTGGCTGGCTGCGGGGGATCATGATTTGAAGCCGCTCAAGGTTTCCGGGTTTACGCATGAGCAGCATTTGGCTGCCGCCGCGCAGAAAGTGGCTGCGTTTCTCAAGCACTGATCGAGATTTTTGAACCGCATGAAGATCGGCTCCCTTTCCCCCTCGCCCCCCTGGGGGAGAGGGCTGGGGTGAGGGGGTAGATCTTGAACACGACACACTTTTCGATCTATGTGCATATCCGTTGCTGCGGTCAAGCCCACCTAGGGTTTCGCCCTTACGGCGACTCACTTTTTTGACAAACGCCTCAAAAAAGTAAGCAAAAAAAGGCTTGCTCCTACGTCCGGCCCGCTCGCTAAAGCTCGGGGTTCCTTCGTTCCGGGATTCATCCGGGGGGCATCGCCTACGGTTTGCTTCGCTGCACCTCCTCTCGATGTGTTTGGCTTCGCCAAACGGTCGCTGCGCTCCCACCCC
>NZ_AKJQ01000088.1:0-9746 GCF_000282255.1 Pseudomonas sp. GM25
CCGGTCTCTACAGTGAGGGCGCTTTGATGACACACCGCTAAGTCAAAGCAAACCACTCACCCAGCCAACCTCAGTCGTCCCTCAAATCCTCACCCAATCTCAAGTCGCCACATTCAAATACTTGCCCACCGACGCGGTGCTTTCGAGCGAGTACTGCTTGCTCAGATTGGCAATCATGCGGTTCAGCGCTTCGGTGGTGGTTTGAGTATTGCTGGCGGTCTGTTCGTCATCCGGGCGTTCGCGACCTGCATGCAGTGCAGCTTTCAGTTCGTCGCTGCTGACGCCTCCGCTGCTGTCGCTGTCCAGCACTTTGAGCAGTGCGGTGGCGGTGTCGGTGTTGTTTGAGGAGGTGCTGTCGCTGGTCTGCAGCGCGCTGTTCAGTTCGGTGGCGGTAACAGTGCCGTCGCCGTCTGCATCGAGTTGGCTGAACAGTTCATCGCTGGAGGCTTGCGGTGGTGGGGGTGGCGGTGGGGTGAGGCTGGCGGCGAGTTCGTCCTGGCTGACGACGCCGTCTTCGTTTTTGTCCAGGGCGGAGAAGATTTTGCTGCTGTCGGCGGTGCTGCCGGCGCTGGTCAGGCCGTTGCTCAGTTCGTCGCTGCTGATGGCGCCGTCGCCGTCGGCGTCGAGGGCGCTGATCAGGGCGTCGGCGAGTTCGGTGTTGGGGGCCTGGTCGCCTGGGGGCGGTGGGGGTGGGGCCATGGCGGTCATTTCTTCGGCGCTGAGGCTGCCGCTGGAATCGCTGTCCAGATCGCCGAATTGTGTGCTCAGGCTGACCAGCAGGCCGTCGTTGGACTTTTGCGACAGGGCGCTGCCCAGTTCGTCCTGATCCACCGCGCCGTCGCCGTTGCTGTCGAGTTTGGTGAACAGTTCCTTTTGCAGTTGCTGGCTGCGGGCGTTTTGGGTGGAGGTGCTGCTGGTGCTGGTATAGCTCGTGTAGTTGCTGACGCTACCGATCATCGGGCTCACTCCTTGGACTGGAAAACCGGTGGGTGTACCGGCTTATGCAGCCTCCAGTCGCAAGGTGTCGTGGGTATGTGGGGTTTGTACCGGCCGGTACACAGTCAGGTTCAGTGGCGAGGCAGCTGGATCACGGCGGTCAGGCCGCCGCCGGGTGTTTCTGCCAGGGTCAGTTGTCCGCCCTGACGTTGCGCCGCTTCCCGGGCGATGGTCATGCCCAGGCCGACGCCGCCGGAGTTGCGGTTGCGTGAGCCTTCGAGGCGGAAGAACGGTTCGAACACGGCTTCGCGCTTGTCCGCCGCGATGCCCGGGCCGTGGTCGATGACGCGGATCAGCAGTTGTTCGCGCTGGTCTTGCAGTTCGATGTGCGCTTGGCCGGCGTAGCGCAGGGCGTTGTCCATCAGGTTGTTGATGCACGAGCGCAGTGCCATCGGTTGCACCTGCATCGGGGCGCAGTGGCCGCTGACCTGCACGTCGGCGCCTTGATCCTGGGCGTTTTCGCACAGTGATTCGACCAGCGCCTGCACGTCCATCAATTGCAAGGCTTCGCTGGTGCGCTGTTCATGCAGGTAGGTGAGGGTGGCGTCGAGCATGCCGATCATGTCGTCCAGATCCTGGCGCATCTGGCCTTGCAGCTTGTCGTCGTTGATGTTTTCCAGGCGCAGTTTCAGCCGCGACAGCGGGGTGCGCAGGTCGTGGGAGACCGCGCCGAGCATTCGTGCGCGTTGCTGCACCTGTTCGCGGATGCGGTGTTGCATCAGATTGAACGTGTGTGCGGCCTGCCGGGCTTCCCGGGGGCCGGTTTCGTCCAGCGGCGGGCTGTCGAGGTCTTCGCTCAGGCGTTCGGCCGCGTCGCTCAGGCGCTGGATCGGCCGGGTCAGCAGCTTGGCGCCGTACCAGGCGGCAATGATCAGCGAGATGAACTGGAAGGTCAGCGGCACGATCGGCCCGCCGAACCAGGGGCGCGGCGGACGGGGCGGGTAGCGTGGATCCTGCGGCGGCTGTTTGCCGTCGATGGTTTCCGAGAATTCGGGCGGCGGAGGCGG
The DNA here is from genome assembly GCF_000282255.1 of Pseudomonas sp. GM25. Lineage (NCBI taxonomy): Bacteria > Pseudomonadati > Pseudomonadota > Gammaproteobacteria > Pseudomonadales > Pseudomonadaceae > Pseudomonas > Pseudomonas sp. GM25. The sequence continues at coordinate 2,004 of NZ_AKJQ01000088.1, forward strand.
TGGTGGCGGGCCGTAGAGACGGAACCAGGCGAAAGCCAGCAAGTGCGCCAGGACGATCGCCACCAACAGCACGCCGAACAGGCGGCCGAACAGCGTGTCGAAGCGCGCCCGCATCAGCCGATGTCTCGCGCGTCGAACAGGTAGCCTTCACCGCGCACGGTCTTGATCAGTTGCGGGGCTTTCGGGTCGTCGCCGAGTTTTTGCCGAAGGCGCGAGACCAGCAGGTCGATGCTGCGGTCGAAGGCTTCGATCGAGCGACCACGGGCGGCGTCCAGCAACTGTTCGCGGCTGAGCACCCGGCGCGGACGTTCGATGAACACCCAGAGCAGGCGGAATTCGGCGTTGGACAGCGGCACCACCAGACCATCGTCGGCGATCAACTGGCGCAGGACGCTGTTCAGGCGCCAGTTGTCGAAGCGAATGTTCGCACGCTGTTCGGTGCGATCGTCGCGCACCCGACGCAGAATCGTCTGGATCCGCGCCACCAGTTCACGAGGCTCGAACGGTTTGGCCATGTAGTCATCGGCGCCCAGTTCCAGGCCGATGATCCGGTCGGTGGGTTCGCAGCGGGCGGTGAGCATCAGGATCGGGATGTCCGATTCGGCGCGCAGCCAGCGGCACAGCGACAGACCGTCTTCGCCGGGCAGCATCAGGTCGAGCACCAGAACGTCGAAATGTTCGGCCTGCATCGCCTGGCGCATGGCCGCACCGTCGGTGACGCCGCTGGCGTGAATGTTGAACCGGGCCAGGTAGTCGATCATCAGTTCGCGGATCGGCACATCATCGTCGACGATCAGTGCGCGGATGCTCCAGCGCTTGTCGTCTTTCTGCTCGTCGTTCACGGAGGCTTGGGAGTTGTGCATGAGGCTGTTCATCTGCCAGTAGGCCGCCAACCACAAAGATAGGCTGCGAGGTTGTGGTTTCAGCATAGGCGTCCGGCCGTGAGGCGGGAAGGGCTGCTGTAAGGACTTGTTGCGGCTGGCGAGGCTAGCGTGGGCGCATGTTGCCGGCGTGTCGGTTGTGTATCGGGTTCGACACAATACCCTGCAAGGCTATGCTGATCACGGTTGGCGCGACGATTTACCGATCATCGGGTGCCGCGCCGCCGCCGGTTCCGCTACAATGCGCGCCGATTTCGACTTGCCTGAGAGCCCATCCATGTCCGCCTGCCAGACTCCTATCATCGTCGCCCTGGATTTCCCTACCCGTGACGCCGCACTGAAGCTGGCCGACCAGTTGGACCCGAAACTGTGCCGGGTCAAAGTGGGCAAGGAACTGTTCACCAGCTGCGCCGCGGAAATCGTCGGCACCCTGCGTGACAAGGGTTTTGAAGTATTCCTCGACCTGAAATTCCACGACATTCCCAACACCACGGCGATGGCGGTCAAGGCTGCTGCCGAGATGGGTGTGTGGATGGTCAACGTTCACTGCTCCGGCGGCCTGCGCATGATGGCGGCCTGCCGTGAAGAGCTGGACAAGCGCAGCGGCCCGCAACCGTTGCTGATCGGCGTGACCGTGCTGACCAGCATGGAACGCGAGGATCTGGCGGGAATCGGTCTGGACATCGAGCCGCAGGAGCAAGTATTGCGTCTGGCGGCACTGGCCGAGAAGGCCGGGATGGACGGTCTGGTGTGCTCGGCGCTGGAAGCCACTGCGCTGAAAACCGCGCATCCGTCGCTGCAACTGGTGACCCCGGGGATTCGTCCGGCGGGCAGCGCCCAGGACGACCAGCGTCGCATCCTGACCCCGCGTCAGGCGCTGGATGCCGGTTCCGACTATCTGGTGATCGGCCGTCCGATCAGCCAGGCGGCGGATCCGGCCAAGGCGCTGGCCTCGGTGGTTGCCGAACTGGCCTGAGCGAACAGCTGAAGCATCAAAGAAGGGAGCCCGATGGCTCCCTTCTTTGTTTTCAGACCTTCAACACCAGCTTGCCGAAGTTCTCGCCGCTGAACAGTTTGCCCAGGGTTTCCGGAAAGGTTTCCAGGCCTTCGACGATGTCTTCCTTGCTCTTGAGTTGACCCTTGGCCATCCAGCCGGCCATTTCCTGGGCGGCGCTCGCGTACTGCGCGGCGTAATCCATCACCACGAAACCTTCCATCCGCGCGCGGTTGACCAGCAGCGACAGGTAGTTGGCCGGGCCTTTGACCGCTTCCTTGTTGTTGTACTGGCTGATCGCGCCGCAGATCACCACACGCGCCTTGAAGTTCAGGCGGCTCAGCACCGCGTCGAGGATGTCGCCGCCGACGTTGTCGAAATACACATCCACGCCTTTCGGGCATTCGCGTTTGAGGCCGGCGAGCACGTCTTCGCTCTTGTAGTCGATGGCGCCGTCAAAACCCAGTTCATCGATCAGGAACTTGCACTTGTCCGCGCCACCGGCAATGCCGACCACCCGGCAGCCTTTGATTTTGGCGATCTGTCCGGCGATGCTGCCGACAGCGCCCGCTGCACCGGACAACACCACGGTGTCACCGGCCTTCGGTGCGCCGACATCGAGCAGGGCGAAGTAGGCGGTCATGCCGGTCATGCCCAGTGCGGACAGATAAACCGGCAGCGGTGCCAGTTTCGGGTCGACCTTGTAGAAACCTCTCGGCTCGCCAAGGAAATAATCCTGCACGCCGATGGCGCCGTTGACGTAGTCGCCGACGGCAAACCCCGGATTGTTTGACGCGACGACTTTGCCTACGCCCAACGCGCGCATGACTTCGCCCAGACCCACCGGCGGAATGTAGGATTTGCCTTCGTTCATCCAGCCGCGCATGGCCGGGTCGAGGGACAGGTATTCGTTCTTGACCAGAATCTGCCCCGCCGCCGGCTCGCCGACCGGTACTTCCTGATAGGTGAAGGTCTCGCGGGTGGCGGCGCCCACCGGGCGTTTGGCGAGCAGGAACTGGCGATTGGTCTGGTTGGTCATGACAGGCACTCGAATTGAATGAAGCCTTGTTGATAGACCTTCATGCGCGATGCCGCAAGGTTGGCTCACGGGGCGAATGCAGGTTGATCCAGTACGGTGATAGTCCCCGGCGGTGTTTCATCACTGCGATTCATGAAAGGCTAACCGGCCTTTTGATAGTGCTGACGTCACTCAGGCCCCTGTGGCTATGCTGCCTTCATCAATCCCCCCGCATTCGAGGACAAAACAATGAGCATGACGTTTTCCGGTCAGGTAGCCGTCGTCACCGGCGCGGCCAACGGCATCGGCCGCGCGACGGCCCAGGCATTCGCCGCCGAAGGTCTGAAAGTGGTGGTGGCCGATCTGGATGCGGCCGGGGGCGAGGGCACCGTGGCGCTGATTCGTACAGCCGGTGGCGAAGCGACCTTCGTGCGCTGCAACGTGACCGTCGAAAGCGAAGTGAAAAATCTGATGGACGAGGTGATCAATACCTACGGCCGTCTCGACTATGCCTTCAACAACGCCGGGATCGAGATCGAGAAGGGCAAACTGGCCGAAGGCTCGATGGACGAGTTCGACGCGATCATGGGCGTCAACGTCAAGGGCGTCTGGCTGTGCATGAAGTACCAGCTGCCGTTGCTGCTGGCCCAGGGCGGTGGGGCGATCGTCAACACCGCGTCGGTGGCTGGACTGGGCGCCGCACCGAAGATGAGCATCTACGCCGCCTCCAAGCATGCTGTGATCGGCCTGACCAAGTCCGCCGCCATCGAATACGCCAAGAAGAAAATTCGCGTCAACGCCGTATGCCCGGCGGTGATCGACACCGACATGTTCCGCCGCGCCTACGAAGCGGATCCGAAAAAAGGCGAATTCGCCAACGCCATGCACCCGGTCGGTCGCATCGGCAAGGTCGAGGAAATTGCCAGCGCCGTGCTGTACCTGTGCAGCGATGGTGCGGCCTTCACCACTGGCCATTCGCTAGCAGTGGATGGCGGCGTGACCGCCTTCTAAGGAAGCGTCGACTGATACAAAAAAGGACCCGCCCACCGGCGGGTTTTTTTTCGCCTCGGGAGCGGTTCCGTGAATCCGCTAAACAATGTGTTTCAAATGGTGAGAACGGAGGCTTTTGGCGGTTTTGTCGCACAGCCTCAAGGGCGTGGCTGTGATTTACTGCCGCCAGCAAAACGGACAGGAGTTTGCGTGCTCATGGAATTGAGAATTGACCGACTGGCAATGGTGCCGGTCGTACAGCAGATTGTTGACGGGTTGACCGAGTGGATCATGCAGGGGCAGGTGCCGCCGACGACGCGTCTGCCCTCCGTGCGAGAGATTGCACGGTGCAATCTGCTCAGCCAGTCCTGCGTCATGGAGGCTTGCGAGCGCCTGGTGGCGCAAGGGGTACTGGCCTCGCGTCAGGGCTCGGGATTCATGGTGGCGGCTTCGTTGCCCGGTTGTTGCAAAGCGATCGATGGCTCCGGGTGTGAGGGGGAGCGTAGCGGGGGGGATCCATCCGCCCGATGGCGCAGCGGTTTGACGCTGGGAAGTGGCGTCCTGCCGGAGAGTTGGCGCGAGCCCGATGATCTCGGCTATGCGATCCGCGGAGTGACCCGCGCCGACATGGCCAGCCTGTTCAACTACAGCACGCCTCTGGGGCTGCCGGCGTTGCGCGAACAGATCGTCAAACGCCTGGGATTGCTGAGTATCAAGGCCGTGGAAGAACAGGTGATGACCACCGCCGGCGCCAGCCACGGGCTGGACCTGATCGTGCGTACCCTGTTCAAGGCCGGTGATTGCGTGGTGGTCGAGACCCCCGGTTATGCGCCGCTGTTCGATCTCCTGCGCTTGCACGGCGTGCGCATGCTGGAGGTTCGCCGTACGCCGGGCGGGCCGGATCTCGAGGCGCTCGAGGCGTTGCTGCAGCAGTTTCGGCCCACCGCGTTGTTCATCAACAGTCACCACCACAATCCCACGGGCAGCTGCCTGTTGCCGGCCGTCGCCCGACGCATTCTGGAGTTGAGCAGGCTCTACGATCTGCGGCTGATCGAAGATGATGTCTACGCTGACCTGCACAATGGCAGCGGCACTCGGCTGGCAGCGCTGGATGACGAGGGACGGGTGATTTACGTCGGCAGTTTTTCCAAGACCCTGAGCAGCTCTTTGCGGGTGGGTTTCGTGCTGGCCGATGGCGAGCTGATCGAGCGGATGGCGCGGGTCAAGATGATCAGTTGCATGGGCACCTCGAGGTTTTGCGAGGCGGTGCTGGCCGGAATGCTGGCCAGTGGCGCCTATCGCAAACTGGTGCAGCGCCAGCGCCAGCGTCTCAATACCGATCGTGCGGCGGCGTTGCAGGCCCTGGAAGATGCCGACTGGGAAGTGTTCGGCAAGCCCACGGGCGGCCTGTTCATCTGGGCGCGCGCGCCGCTGGCCGATGAGGCGCACTTGCGCAGGCATGCCTCGCGCTGCGGGGTGCAGCTGTCTTGTGCAACCTCGTTCAGCCCCAGTGGCGAAGCCTGCGACTGGCAGCGCATCAACGTGGCTTACGCCTGTGATCCCCGGGCACGACAGTTTTTTCGCAGCACCACCGTGGATCGACCTCAAGCGTTCTGAAAACGACGCGTGCGTAGCTTTTTGCCATTATTCCGACGCCAGAGACTTGTGCTGGTTCAAGGCCGTTGCGAATCTTCGACAACAGACTATGGCAGGGGACTACGCGCAATGATTTCGGCCGTGCAAGGACGTTTTGCCAACCTCGGTATGGCAAAAAAACTGGGTATCGGGTTTGTGCTGGTGTTGCTGCTGACGGCACTGGTGGCAGCCATTGGCGTCTGGTCCCTGCAAACCATCAGTCAGCGTTTCGACGGCCTCAAACAGATGTCATCGCTCAACAGTGGTCTGCTCAAGGTGCGGCTGCTGGAGCAGGACTACGCCTTGCACGGCAACCCGAAAACCGTTGATGCCTTGCACGAGGGGGTCGACGGTCTGATCGCCATGGCCGACCAACTCAAGATTTTGTCGCCGGGCAATGAGTCGGTCATGAACGACGTACAACAGTCATTGGGCGCTTACCGCAAGGCGTTCGATGAGTTCGTCTCGTTGTCCCAGGCCAAGGACCTGGCGCTGGAAATGGCCAGTTGGTCGGTGTCCAGCGTCGCCAACAATCTCGATGTGTTGCAGGCCGGTCTGGCCGACGACGGCGCGTACACCCTGAAAGACAGCGAGGGCAAGGACGGGGCGCAATTCATCGAGCAGGCCGGACAGGTCAGTCAGGTCTCACGCTTGATGTTGCAGGCGATGAACGAAGCGAGGGTGCGCCTGGATCAAAGCCGCAAGGGTGACGACAGCGCCGGCCAGGGCAATATCGAGCAGGCTGCGCAAGCCCAGGCGCAGGCTGAGCAGCTCAAGTCCACGGTCAAGGACGAGGGTTACCTGACGGTGCTCAATGAGGTCTCCGGGCACATTGCCGGTTTCAGCGACAAGCTTGCCGAGTACACCGGGTTGCTGGCCCAGGAAAAGACTGTCTATCAGCAGTTGCATCAGCGTGCCGACGAAGTCGTGGCGCGGGTCGATCAGGCGTATGTCGCGCAAGACGGCGCGATGCAGGGCGAACTGAAAAAGAATTCGGTGCTGATCATTGGCTCATCGGCGCTGGCGTTGCTGGTCGGGCTGATTGCGGCATGGGTGATCACCCGACTGATTGTGGCGCCGTTGCGCAGCGTGATTCATGTGGCGCAACAGATTGCTGCCGGTGATCTGAGCGCAACGATCGAGGTCACCCGGCGGGACGAAATCGGTCAGTTGATGCTGGCCATGCAGCAGATGGGCGCAGGTTTGAGCACGATTGTCAGCGGGTTGCAGGCGGGGATCGAACAGTTGGCCAATTCGGCGCAATCGCTGTCGGCGGTGACCGAGCAGACCAACCTTGAGGTCAGCAGCCAGAAAGAGGAAACCGAACAGGTCGCCACGGCCATGAACCAGATGACCGCCACCGTGCACGATGTGGCGCGCAATGCCGAAGAGGCGGCGCTCGCGGCGCAGACCGCTGATGGCAAGGTCGAAAGCGGCCAGCAGGTGGTGCGTCAGAGCATGGCGCGGATCGAGCAACTGGCGGATTCGGCGACGTCGGCCAGTTCGAGCATCGAGAGTCTCAGTGCGGAAATCCAGAACATCGGCACGGTGCTGGGGGTGATCAAGAGTGTTGCCGAGCAGACCAACCTGCTGGCGCTCAACGCGGCGATCGAAGCGGCGCGGGCGGGCGAGCAGGGCAGGGGCTTTGCGGTGGTCGCCGATGAGGTGCGGGCGCTGGCCCGGCGCACGCAGCAGTCGACCGAGGAGATCGAGCGGCTGGTCAGTGCCTTGCGTTCGGCGGCGCATTCGTCGGTGCAGCAGATTCAGAGCAGTGGCGAACTGGTGAAGCTGGCGGTGAGTGATGCGTTGCAGACCGAAAGCGCACTGGGGAGTATTGCGGCGGCGGTTTCGTTGATTCAGCAGATGAATCAGCAGATTGCGGCGGCGGCGGAGGAGCAGAGTTCGGTGGCGGAGGAGATCAATCGCAGTGTGACGAGTATTCGGGCGAGTGCGGATCAGTCTTCGATTGCCATGCGGGGGAATGCGGCTTCGAGTGTTGAGCTGGCGCAGTTGGGGAGTGAGCTCAAGGGGATGGTGGGGCACTTCAGGCTTTGATTTGGACTTGGCGGCCTTTGGGCCGACCAGGTTCCCGTTTTATTGCGTTCATATCCGTTTCTGCGGGTGTTGCGGCTGGCGGTTTCGCCCTTACGGCGAGTCCCTTTTTCAAACGCCAAAAAGGAACCAAAAGGCTGGGCCCCGGCGTTCGGCCCCTCGCTGGGGCTCGG
>NZ_AKJQ01000089.1:0-20877 GCF_000282255.1 Pseudomonas sp. GM25
TGGCCCCCAGCCGCTGGCCCATGAGCGCCGACACGGGATGAACGTGGTTTACTGGACCGAACGCGAACACGCCTGGATGCTGATCGGCCATCACCCGGCTTCCGAGCTGGAAGACATGGCGAAATTGTTTAAAACCCGGCTGAACGTTTAAAGAATTTTGTCACTATGCTGCCCGGGTGATTTTCCAAGAAGGATGGATTTATGCCGATTTCGCCACGCACAGCCCTGCTGGTCATCGACGTGCAGAACGACTTCATTCCCGGCGGCCAGTTGGCCGTGCCCGAAGGTGACCTGATCGTGCCGCTGATCAACCGGCTCGCCGGGCAGTTCAAGCAAGTGGTCATTGCCCAGGACTGGCATCCGGCTGGCCACGCTTCGTTTGCCTCCAGCCATCCCGGCCGCCAGCCTTATGACGTGATTCAACTGCCGTATGGCGAGCAGACGCTGTGGCCGGATCATTGCATTCAGGGTTCACGCGGCGCCGAGTTTCATTCGGGGCTTGATCTGCCCCACGCGCAATTGATCATCCGCAAGGGCTGCAACCCGGACATCGACAGCTATTCGGCGTTTCTGGAAGCGGATCGCGTCACGACCACGGGTCTGGCGGGTTATCTGAAGGAACGCGGGATCGACACGGTGTACATGGTCGGTCTTGCGCTGGATTTCTGCGTGATGTTCTCCGCGCTGGACGCGCGGGCGGCGGGGTTCAATGCGTTTGTGGTGCTGGATGCGTGCCGGGCGATTGATTTGAATGGCTCGCTGGCGACGGCGATCGAGCGGATGCAAGTGGCCGGGGTTGGATTGATCCAGTCCACTGAGATCCTCTAATTTCCACCCAGAGCACTGATCGTTCCCACGCTCCGCGTGGGAACGCCGCCATGGACGCTCTGCGTCCACTGTGACGCGGAGCGTCACGGTATGCATTCCCACGCCGAGCGTGGGAACGATCATCAACGATCAGGGGCGCTAAACGGGGGTTGGCAGCCAGAGCCTGAACCGCGCCCCACCCAACGGCGAACCCTCCACCGTCAACGTCCCGCCCTGCGCTTCCAGCGCACGACGGCTGATCGCCAGCCCCAGGCCAAACCCGCCGGTCGCCCGATCGCGACTGCGATCCAGTCGATAGAACGGCTCGAAAATCCGCTCCCGCTCATCTTCTGGAATGCCGATCCCGTCGTCATCCACCCAGATCTCACAGCCCTTCGGGCAGACCTGCACGCCGATCTGAATGCGTTTTTCGCAGTAGCGCATGGCGTTGCGCAACAAGTTCTGAATCGCCCGGGCCGTCAGGCGCGGGTCGAGGGAGAAGCGTTCCAGCTGATTGTGCAGCAGCACATCGATGACGATTTCCGGGGATTCCAGTTCTTCGTCGACGCTGCCCAGAATGCTGTCGATGAACTCGTCCAGCGACACTTCGACCTGCTCCGGCAACTTCGCCGGATTCTGCAGGCGGCTGTAGGACAGCAACTCCAGCACCAGTTCATCCAGTTCACGAATGTGCGCGACCAGCCCTTGCAGGCGTTCGCGGCTGGCTTGCGGCAGGTCATCGGACAGCGCCAGCGCGAGGCCGAAGTCCAGGCGAGTCAGCGGCGTGCGCAGTTCATGGGACACGGCGTTGAGCAGGTCACGCTGCTGGTTGAGCAGGTTTTCGATATCGCCGGCCATGGTGTCGAACACATTGGCCAGACTGCCGATGTTGGAGTTCGGGCCAATCTGCGTGCGCTCGCTCAAATGGCCCTTGCCGAAACGCTCGGCCGTGCCTTTGAGGCGTTCCAGATCACGCCAGTGCGGGCGAAACCAGAGCAACAGGCACGCCAGCAGACTCGCGCCGATCAGCACGTTGATGCTCCAGTACAACAGGTTCACGTCCATCGGATCCGGCGGCACCACCATCTGCACCGCCATTTCGTCGTTCAGCGGCGTGACCGCCAGCGTGCGCCAGCCCCAGTCGCCCACTCGCACCATGTTTTCGCCGCGCCGCAGACGTTCTTTCTCGATGTCGGTGAACCCGGCGTCATCGATACGGGCGAGCACGATGTGCAGCGGCTGAAAATCCTTGTCCATCGATGCCGCGAGCGCCGGCCACTGATCCTGCGGCACCGCGCGAAACTGCTTGGTGATCAGCGATTGCAGGCCCCGGGAATAGTCGAGGTTGTAGGTGACGAATCGCTGCTTGAACGCCATCACCACCAGATCCGGCACCAGATAGATCGCCGCGCTGTAGGAAACGATCGTCACCAGATAGAGGCGAAACAGGATTCTGAACATCGAATCAGCATTCCCACTCGGAACGGCTGAACAGATAACCCTTGCCCCACACGGTCTTGATCTTGCGCGCCTCGCCGGCGTGGTCGTCGAACTTGCGTCGCAGCTTGGAAATCGCCACGTCCACCGAGCGGTCGGTGCCGTTGAACTCGATGCCGCGCAGGCGTTGCAGGATCTGATCGCGGCTCAGCACTTCACCAGCGTGACGGGCCAGCACCACCAGCAGGTTGTATTCGCCGCTGGACAGTTCCACCGGTTGCTCGCGCCAGGTCACCGTGCGCTCCGACAGGTCGATGCACAGGTTGCCCATCAGGATCCGGTCGTTGGCGGTCATCGGCTCGCCGAGGCTGCTGCGGCGCAATAAAGTACGGACCCGCGCCAGCAGGACGCGCGGCTCACAGGGTTTGGTAACGTAATCGTCGGCGCCCATTTCCAGGCCCAGCACCTGATCGTGGCTGTCATCGCGGGCGGTGAGCATCAGGATCGGCAGCGTTGCCGAATCGGCGCGCAACAGGCGACAGACCTGCAAACCGTCGAGGCCCGGCAGCATCAGGTCAAGAATCACCAGATCCGGCGGATTGAGCCGCGCCCGCTCGCGCACATGGTCGCCACGGCCGATCACGCTGACGGAGTAACCGTTGCGTTCGAGGTAACTGGAGATCAGTTCGGCGAGGGCGGTGTCGTCTTCGACCAGAAGAATGTTGGGCATTTAGGTGATCCAGAACAGGCGGTGGCGACTGGCAGGGCCTCTTCGCGGGCAAGCCCGCTCCCACAGTGATTGTTGGTGTTCACAACATCTGTTTTCACACCGGACCTGTGGGAGCGGGCTTGCCCGCGAAGGCGGCTTATCTGTCGCAATAAATATCAAGGCGTAAAGGATATACGCCCTCACTCGTCCCTGAGCAAAACCCTTACACAATTTCACACAGCGCCTACAAAGCTTCACCGCTACCCTCGGCGACTGTCCGTAGGATGCGCAGATCAATATTGGGGGTTGTACATGTCGAAGAATCTGCTGGCCGGGCTCGGCCTGATCGCATTGGCGCTGACGCTGAGTGCCTGTGATAAATCCTCGAACGCCGAGGAACAGGCGCCGCCGGCCACCGTGCGGATCGAAACCCTTGAGGCGCGCCCCCTGTCGATCAGCAGCGAACTCAGCGGGCGGATTGCCGCGCCGCGCATCGCCGAAGTCCGCGCCCGGGTTGCCGGCGTCGTGCTGCAACGCACCTACCGCGAAGGCAGCGACGTGAAAAAGGGCGACGTGCTGTTCCGCATCGACCCGGCGCCATTCAAGGCTGACCTCGATAGCGCCGAAGCCGCCCTGCGCAAGGCCGAAGCCAACGCGTTCCAGGCAAAGCTGCAGGAACAGCGCTACGCCCAGTTGATCGACGACAAGGCCATCAGCGCTCAGGACTACGACAACGCCCGCGCCAACGCCCGGCAGACTGCCGCCGACGTGGCCGCCAACAAGGCTGCCGTCGAGCGCGCGAAACTGAACCTTGGTTACGCCACCGTCACTGCGCCGATTTCCGGGCGCATCGGTCGCGCGCTGGTGACTGAAGGCGCGCTGGTCGGCCAGAACGAAACCACGCCCATGGCGCTGATCCAGCAGTTGAACCCGATCCATGCCGACCTGACCCAGTCGACCCGCGAACTCAACGAATTGCGCCGGGCTTTCCGTTCCGGCCAGTTGCAGCAGGTCGGCCAGGATCAGATCAAGGCCACGCTGATTCAGGACGATGGCAGCCTCTATCCGTTACCGGGCAAGTTGCTGTTCAGCGACATCACGGTCGATCCGGGCACCGGGCAGATCATTCTGCGCAGCGAGTTTCCCAACCCGGATCTCGATCTGTTGCCGGGTAGCTACGTTCGTGTACGCCTTGAACAAGGCGTGATCCAGCACGGCCTGACCGTGCCGCAACGCGCGGTGCAGCGCGACAGCGCCGGTGTGGCGCAGGTCCTGACCGTCGACGATCAGATGCGCGTCGCCCAGCAGCCGGTTCAGCTCGGCACGGTGCAGAACGACCGCTGGATCGTCACCGGAGGCCTGAAGGCCGGCGACCGCATTGTCATCGAAGGCCTGCAACACGCCCGTCCGGGCGAAGTGGTGCAGATCGACGACACCCCTCTTCCACTTGCCCAGACCTCTGGTCAGTAAGCAGGACGCTCTTCTATGCCGCAGTTCTTTATCGACCGCCCGGTGTTCGCCTGGGTCGTCGCGCTGTTCATCCTGTTGGCCGGTGCGCTGGCCATCCCGCAATTGCCGGTGGCGCAATACCCCGACGTCGCGCCGCCGCAGATCGAAATCTATGCCGTGTACCCGGGCGCCTCGGCGCAGACCGTCGACGAAAGCGTGGTCAGCCTGATCGAGGAAGAGCTCAACGGCGCCGATCACCTGCTGTATTTCGAGTCGCAGAGCAGCCTCGGCAGCGCCACGATCAAGGCCACTTTCCAGCCGGGTACCAACCCGGAACTGGCGCAGGTTGACGTGCAAAACCGTCTCAAAGTGGTCGAGTCGCGCCTGCCGCAAGCGGTCAACCAGCAAGGCTTGCAGGTGGAGAAAGTCTCCGCCGGTTTCCTGTTGCTGATCACTCTGACCTCCAGCGACGGCAAGCTTGATGACGTAGCGCTCAGCGATTATCTGGCGCGTAACGTGATGAACGAGATCAAGCGCATCGACGGCGTCGGCAAGGCCCAGCTGTATGGCGCCGAACGGGCGATGCGGATCTGGGTCGATCCGCAGAAGCTGATCGGTTTCAACCTGACGCCGGCCGACGTCAACGCCGCCATCGTCGCGCAAAACGCTCAGGTGTCGGCGGGCAGCATCGGCGATCTGCCGAACCCGAGCACCCAGGAAATCACCGCGACGATTCTGGTCAAGGGACAACTGTCGACGCCGGAAGAATTTGCCGACATCGTGCTCAAGGCCAATCCGGACGGCTCCACCGTGCGCATCAAGGACGTGGCGCGGGTCGAAATCGGCAGTCAGGAATACCAGTTCGGCACGCGTCTGAACGGCAAGCCGTCCACCGCCGTCGGCGTGCAACTGTCGCCGGGCGCCAACGCCCTCAGCACCGCGACCTTGATCCGGGCGAAGATGGATGAACTGTCGCGCTATTTCCCGGCCGGCGTGGAATACAAGATTCCCTACGACACCTCGCCGTTCGTGAAGGTATCGATCACCAAAGTGGTCTACACCCTCGGCGAGGCGATGTTGCTGGTGTTTGCGGTGATGTTCCTGTTCCTGCAGAACATCCGCTACACCCTGATTCCGACGCTGGTGGTGCCCGTGGCGTTGATGGGCACCTTCGCGACCATGCTCGCGCTGGGCTTCTCGATCAACGTGCTGACCATGTTCGGCATGGTGCTGGCCATCGGCATTCTGGTGGACGACGCCATCGTGGTGGTGGAAAACGTCGAACGGATCATGGCCACCGAAGGCCTGTCACCGAAAGAGGCGACGCGCAAGGCGATGACCCAGATCACCGGGGCGATCATCGGCATTACCCTGGTGCTGGTGGCGGTGTTCATTCCGATGGCGTTCATGCAGGGTTCGGTGGGCGTCATTTACCGGCAGTTCTCGCTGTCGATGGCCACCTCGATCCTGTTCTCTGCGTTCCTCGCGCTAACCTTGACTCCGGCATTGTGCGCAACCTTGCTCAAGCCGATCGCCAAGGGCGAGCACCACGAGAAAACCGGATTCTTCGGCTGGTTCAACCGCCGCTTCGAGCAACTGACTGATCGTTATCAGGGCTGGGTTGGCTACGCGCTGAAACGCACCGGTCGTTATCTGCTGATCTACGTTGTATTGCTGGTGGGTCTGGGCCTGTGCTTCGCGCGCCTGCCCTCCTCGTTCCTGCCGGTTGAGGATCAGGGTTACACCATCACCGACATTCAACTGCCTCCCGGCGCGAGCAAGAACCGCACGGTGCAGGTGGTCGAGCAGATCGAAGCGCACAACGCCGGCGAGCCGGGCGTGGGCGACAGCACTGTGATTCTCGGCTTCAGCTTCTCCGGCAGCGGGCAGAACGCCGCATTGGCGTTTACCACGCTCAAGGACTGGTCGCAGCGTGGCAGCGACGACTCGGCAAGTTCGATTGCCGACCGCGCCAACATCGCCCTGAGCCAGATCAAGGACGCCGTGGCCTTCGCTGTGCTGCCGCCGCCGGTGGACGGCCTCGGAACGTCCAGCGGTTTCGAGTTCCGCTTGCAGGATCGCGGCGGCCTCGGTCATGCGACCCTGATGGAAGCGCGCACCCAGTTGCTCGCCGCCGCCGAGAAAAGCCCGATCCTGATGAACGTGCGTGAAAGCGCGCTGGCCGAAGCACCGCAAGTGCAGCTGGAAGTGGATCGCAAGCAGGCCAATGCCCTGGGGGTTTCGTTCGCCGACGTCGGCAACGTGCTGTCCACTGCCATCGGTTCTTCGTACGTCAACGACTTCCCTAATCAGGGGCGGATGCAACGCGTTGTCGTGCAGGCTGAAGGTGACCGCCGCAGTCAGGTCGATGACCTGCTGAAAATGCATGTGCGCAACGATGCCGGGAAAATGGTGCCGCTGTCGGCGTTCGTCCGAGCCACATGGACTCAGGGCCCGGCGCAACTGACCCGTTACAACGGCTACCCGGCGATCTCGATTTCCGGCGAACCGAAACCCGGTCACAGCACTGGTGAAGCCATGGCGGAAATCGAACGGCTCGTAGCACAAGGGCCGAAAGGTCTGGGCCAGGAATGGACCGGTCTGTCGTTGCAGGAACGTTTGTCCGGCAGCCAGGCGCCGATTCTGCTCGGCCTGTCGCTGCTGATCGTGTTTCTGTGTCTAGCGGCGTTGTACGAGAGCTGGTCGATTCCAACATCGGTGTTGCTGGTTGTTCCGCTGGGCGTACTCGGCGCGGTGCTGGCGGTGACTTTGCGCGGGATGCCCAACGACGTGTTCTTCAAGGTCGGGCTGATCACCATCATCGGCCTGTCGGCGAAGAACGCGATCCTAATCATCGAGTTTGCCAAGAGTCTTTATGACGAAGGTCACGACCTGATTGACGCCACGTTGCAGGCGGCGCGCCTGCGGTTGCGGCCGATTGTCATGACTTCGCTGGCGTTCATTCTGGGCGTGGTGCCGCTGGCGATTGCCACGGGTGCGAGTTCGGCGAGCCAGCAGGCGATTGGTACCGGGGTGATTGGCGGGATGATTACCGCGACGTTGGCGGTGATTTTTGTGCCGGTATTTTTTGTGGTGGTGGTGAAAGCCGTACGTCGCTGGACAGGAAAGAGTTGAACATTCGCTATAAGGAAATACGGTTTTATACCTGTCAAAGTTGACAGGTTCTTCAGAAACTAAAAAGCCCTAGATTGGCTCCTGATTCACTCACGAACAGGAGCCGTCAATGAACATTCAAAAAACCAGTCTAGCGAGCTATTTCACTGCTCAAACAGACGACCCATACGCCGAGAAATTTTCTGCCGACAGATTTTTTATTTCAGGTACTGACACTCCGACTATCAGTTCTCGAATGTCTGTAGAGGATCAGCTTTATACCTATAGAAGAATCGTTATATATCTTAATTCCTACGAAAAAATCGAAAACAAAACCTACGACTTGAGTGCAAGCAATCCTGAGGTGCGTGTCCACTACGTGATAAGCAACGATACGACCACACTGTCGCCTTACGTAGCAGAGAGAGGATTATTGAAGATCAGCTTTGACCCAGACAAAAACGTTGCAGAAGGCACATTGGATTGCACGGCTAAAGCTCCAACGGGTCACCAGGTCGTGGTCAGCAAAGGAACGTTTGGCATACAAGATACAGGTTCAAACCATGAATACCTGAATGCCGGCACACATAATGCGACCGGCTCTGCCTCCGCACATGTTGAAATCCCTGACTACGGCAAAAACTTCGAGTATCGGTCGACAAACGCAAGCCTTAATCTGGAACAGAACCATCCAGAACTTGGCAAATCCTGGGTAGTTCATACCGAAGATGTAGGCTCAAGGCCCGATCCACACCACCACGTTCTCACTGTTCGTGCTTCAACAAGCGTCGTCCTGAACAAAACCTATAACCTCGCAGCCGACACCGACAAGGTTCAGGCACTTTTCGTGATGCTTGACGGCAGGATTGATCCCTTCCGTCCAAAAAGTGGTCAGATAACCCTCACCTCCTTACCCGACCCAGAGACTGCAGAGGGAAAGATCGAGGCGACACTCAGCTTCACAGGTATATCAGATGGCGGAATAACCGCAGAGATATCCAATGGCATCCTGTCTGTTGAAAAGTGACAGATTCAGAATGCGATAAATCTTGGACACTTTGCTACCGCCCTCAAGCGTGTATCAAGGCGTTCACCTTTCATAAGACTGCTCTTGACTTTAAACCACTCTGGCGAGCATGGCCGACATCGCTCAAGTTCACAGCACCTGCCAGAACCCACACCCATGCTATGGTTTGCTCGACGCCGTCAACAAAGAGCCGCCCATGCGCTTCCTCGCCCGCACACACCCTCGCCTCTCCGCCGCCGCCCTGTTCGGCCTTGCCGTCGGCCTTCTGGTACCCGCCGATTCCGTCATCAGTAAAATACTCATCGGCTGGAATGCCGGGGTCTGGACCTACCTGGCGTTGATGCTCTGGCTCACCGCCCGGGCCAAGGCGCCGGACGTCAAGCAGATCGCCGTCGTCGAAGATGAAAACGCCGGGCTGGTGTTGTTTGTGGTGTGTATTGCGGCGCTGGCCAGCCTGGCGGCCATCACCCTGGAACTTGTCGGCAGCAAGGACCTGGATACCCACCACAAACTGATGCACTACGGTTTTACCGCACTGACGGTGATCGGTTCATGGCTGTTGATCGGGGTGATCTTCAGCGTGCACTACGCCCGGCTGTTTTACACCTGGGACGGCAAGGAACCGGCGCTGCGCTTTGCCGAAGGCCTGACGACACCCAACTACTGGGACTTTCTGTACTTCTCGTTCACCATCGGCGTGGCCGTGCAAACGGCGGATGTCGGCGTGGCGACACGGGAGATCCGCAAGATCGTGCTGGCACAGTCGCTGATCGGGTTTGTGTTCAACACCGCGATTCTGGGTTTCTCGATCAACATCGCCGCCGGGCTGTTCGGCTGAGCACAAAAAACGCCCCGGCATTACTGCACGGGGCGTTTGTTGTTTCAGCACATCAGAAGAAGTAACTGACTCGCAGGCTGCCACTCCAGTCCTGATTGACGGTATTACCTTTGCTGCCACCGACCTGACCGGAAACCTGCCAGTTGCGTTGCGCCGGTGTCCACTTCAGACCCGCTCCATATCCAACGCCACTGCTGGCGCGATCATCATCTAAGCTGTCGTCGTTGATCTTGACCCGGTTGGCTTTGACAAACTCATGGTTGGCGCCCAGCGACAGGCTCGGTTCCAGCAGGCTGCCGTTTTCAAGGGCAATGACTCGACCACCCCTTACTCCGACATTGCCCTGAAGCGAACGCATGGTGTCGGCTTCGACCTCAAGGCCGTTGTCCAACCGATAGCTGTCGCTCTGAGTCACGCCGGTGGAAACCCGGATCTGCGGCTCGACAAACCAGTCGTCTTTCAGGCGAATATGCTTGCCCACCGCCACCGAACCGCTGGCACCCAAAGCCTTGTAGCCGCCCTTGGCCCGCGTGCCGTCGCTCATGGTGACCTTGGCCTTGTTGTCGAACTGGTTGATCTTGACCATGACGTTGACGAACACACCACTTCCAACATCGTAGGTGCTGCCGTAGGCGCCGGCATTCAGACTGTCGACCGTCGCGCTGGAGCCGTATTTGAGGTCCATGTTGGTGCGGCTGGCGCCCACGAAACCACCGACAACCCAGGCGCGGCCGGCAATGTCCACCGTCGTATCGGCACCACCGGTGATGCCGTTCGTGTTCTGACTGTAGCCATTGCCATAGGCATTCTTGACGCGGTACTGGTTGCCATTCGTACGCACCCAGACACTGTTGCTCAATTTAGTGGTGTCACTGTCGCTGGCCGCGCGAAGCGAAGCGTCGGGTTGGAGGCTCAATCCACGATCACCGATCTGGTCGCTGAGCATGTTCATTTCCGCATTCAATACACTGCGGGCACTGCCGGCCAAAGCCAGGGCGGTGTTAGTCGAGGTGCTGACAGTTTCCTTGTCCGGGTTGAGGTACAGGCCCTGCCCGTCCTGCTTCAGTCGGTAAACGAATGTACCGGCATCCACCGTGTCTTTATTGGCCAGAGTAAAAGCAGCGGTGCCAGCGGCAATATTGCCGACTTTCACCGCATCTGCCGTAACCGGCGTAGTCCCCGTAGCCGAGATCAACAATTGGTGACGCCCGGTGGCATTGTCCGCCTCAATAAAATCAGTATTGCCATTACCCAGATCGGTCCCCATCACGAAGGTGCCATTACCCGAGAGATTGCCGACTTTCAGATGGAGGAACTGCTCGTTGGTACCCATCTGCACGACACCGTTGTTCATGCCCAGTTGCTGCACGGTGCTGTCACCGGTCATGACCCATTGCGCAGCATTGTTGATGGTCAGATTGCCCGAGTTGTTGATCTGGCCGGTGAGTACCGAACCGTTGTCCAGCAGCACGCTGCCATTAGTATCGGTAGTGACGTTGCCGGTCAGCGTGCTGCCATTGTTCAGTGAGAGGCTGGCGACATTGTCGACGTTGCCGTTGATAACCGAGCCGTTGTTCAGGCTGACAGTGGCCGCGGTTCCCGCAGCGGCTTGTACATTGCCGTTCAGAACACTGCCGGTGTCGAGCACCGAACGAGCGACATTGCGCAAATCACCTTCGAGCGATGAACCATTGGTCAGTTGCACCAGAGCGGGACTCGCGCTATCCGCCAACACGTTACCAGTCATTGCGCTCGCGTCGAGGCTTACCTGGCCGACATTCTGCAAATCACCATTGAGCGTCGAGGCATTTTGCAAGGTAACGGTGGCCGAGCTGCCGGACTCCACAATAAAGTTGCCCGTGAGGTCGCTGCGATCCGCTTTGAAATTGACTGCGGCCCCATCGTTGACCTCCACCATCGTGCCATTGGCGCCGATCAGTCGAGTACCGTTGGTAGCGTCGATATTCGCAGTGATTCCCGACCGGTCCTGAAAACCGACAACGATGGCAGCACCCGCTTTACCTTCGACCGTGGTGCTATCCAGTTTTATTGTGGAGGTTCTGACCCCGGCAATTTCACGACCGATTTGTAAACCGTTCAATCCACCGGTAATCGTACTGCCGGCAGCATTGAGATCGGCATTACTCAAGCGAACGCCATAAGCCGTCGAACTGGTGGCCTCGATGGATGAATTCGCAAGATTGATCTGGCTGAACCCGGTCGCCAGAGCGCCACCGTTGAGCGCGACAACAGAACTGTTGTTCGTGAGGAAAACCCTGGAGCCGATCTGCCCCGAATTGTTGCGGATCAGTTGCAGGCCGATGTCGTCGCTGGTGACCGTGCTGTTGTCGAAGTTTGCAGTGCTGTCGCTGACCATTACCGCAAATCCACCGCCGATACGATCAACGGACGCGTTGGTTAGATTGAACGTTGAATTAAGTCTTCCATCGAGGCGCCCCGCACTCCCACCGTTATTGTTGAATGTCGCGCCCTGAGCGGTCACGTCGAGTGCCTGGGCACCGTTGGAAATGAGCGTAGAGCCGGGATCCAACGTCCAGTCTTCGGCGGGTAAAGTGTTGTCAATGGTATGAGTCGTGCCGCCAGGAACGGGACCGGCCTGTACGGACCCAGCGAGAAACACAAATGATGAGAGCGCCGAAAGTGCGCATCCTTTGACAATTGTTCTGGAACGCAATGACGACATTGGCATAGGAAAAAACTCTTACATGAAGTTGTCGGAATATCCGCTGAAGCAGGATTTGCGGGGCGGGAGACTACAGACCAACCCCACATACATCTGTAGGACAAGTCCTCTTTTGTAGCCGGACATACCTTCATAACTCGTAAGTGAAACCGTTACCTGGCTCACAGTCTCCCTGTAAGCCAGGCACGGTCGGTAGTTACTTACTCGCTGCCATCGCAGAACTTGCTACTGGTATTGCGCACGTTGACCCTGTGCAGGACTTCCGGTGATTTGTAGAGTGTTCCGGCGATCGTGGTTTCGTACCATACATATACGTAGTTAAAGTCGGGGGTTCCTGGAAATGGCACGATCGGACCTTGCAATGTCTTGAGATAAGTGAAATTGACATCAAAAATGGTTTGCACCCCGGCAACAACGGGTTTCGTCTCCGAGTGAGGAGTACCGATTGGTATAGTCATTGCGACGTCGTCATAACCTACGGCATGCAGCGTGATGCTTTGACCTGCCGGCAGCGAACTTTGCCCTTGTGGCACGGCCACACGCCATAGAAGCTCGCCTCCAACCAGGTCGAACGAAGGGCAACTGCATACTCTGTCGGTATTGAAAGTCCTCGCCGTGTGCTCCTTCAGCTTGACCTCATTAGCCTCGAAGGTAACATCGGTCGGGGTTTTCTGTTTGACAGTAGCGTCAACATCCAGATAACGAATGTCGCAATACGCTTGTTTTATACCAGTGCCATGAACAGAGACTTTAGCGAAGTCTACATCTATTGAGACCTTTATATCGGTCGGCTCAATGGTTGTATCCCCCATGAACTCGTCGTTGTAATAGAAGCCCACCGTTGCAGTACCGGACAGTGGACCACCAACGTCCATTCCCCACATTTGGAACGTAAATGTAATCGGCTCCCCAAAGTCACCTGGAACGAGGTGATTTAGAGTACGTGTGTCGCCGGTAACCTCAACAGGTGGAATGTTCTCACTATCAAGATCCGGCTCCGGTATCAATCCTATCTCTGGCCGCTTATTGTTCAAATATACCGTGGTTACCTGTTTCGAATCCTGAGCAGCTGCAGAACCCTCTTTGTAGGTGTAGGTAAGTTTTGCGGCAACCTCGACAGTTGACGTGCCAATCGCAGCAGCATATGCATCGTAGGTCATATCAAATTCCAGCCCTCCCGATGCGCCCAAAGGCTTACTGCCAAGGACTTCATTTTCCAGCTTGACTTCAATAATTGCTCCCGCAGCACCGTTCGTAGGCCGAGGCAGGTTGACCTTTACGGTTTTGCTTACACCATTTACAACAGGGTTGAAGTGTTTCAGCGTCAGCACGGTGGTGCCATCGGTACCGGCTTCTGGAACTTCAAGAGGGAAAAATACAACTGCCGGTGGCTGCTGGATTGCAAGGTCCTTTTTGGGTATCGAATCGCCGCTCCTGAATCCGGCGACGTCAACAATATTGGTGAGTTGATAAAGTGATACATTACCCAGTGCGCGTAGGACGTCATTACCTAAAACAAACTCTCCGCTCGCATTCAGCGTCCCGCTAAAAATCGGAGTTTGCGAACTCGAGGGCAAAGCTCTCGTATTCAAATAGAAGTTATGAATATCTTCCGCATGACTAAAAGGATAAGTTGTGACTGGCTTGCACCTGAGCCCTCCTGGATTGTTGTTAAACCAAGCCTGATTCAGGATGCCATCGGCCGGCGCATTCACATACGCAACCGCCGGGACAAGGCCTCTGCCTAAAGGGGTTTTCGTTGCGTATGGCCCACGATACCTGGCCAACACGGTAGTAGGAGCCGTGGAATGGTCCTCGTTGCCGTCGCCATCGTAAACCGCGAACCGAAATAAATAAGGAGTAGGATCTTCCGGCGCTGTATGTTCAGGAATGTCGGTTATTTTCAATGCATACATCAACGGTACGTTGGCGCCCTCCAGGTTTTTTGACTCAAGAGGCGTGACCGTGCCGTCCGGATTAACCCGTTCAAGTGTTGCCGTCCCACTGGCCGAGTTGTTCAATCCAGAAAGTTCGATGTCGACAGTCCCTCTGTCAAAATCAGCCTTTTTAACTCGCCCATTCACTGCGAGGTTAGCAATAACCGGTGGATCAGAAAGGACGCCGCCACCTGCATTCGCACTTTTCGCACTTTTTGTATCAGCAGGAATTTTTTCTTCGATAGTCATTTCACACGCTCCATGATGAGAATAGAAAAGCTGTTACTCAAGAACACTTACCAAAATGACCAGAGTCTTTCAGGGAGTTACGTGTTTCTGAAGACCCTTTCCATTCAATCGGCAAGAACCATCCACCCGAAAAAACAACAAGCGAAGTGCTCGTTATGACGGCACAACTATCCAGGTATTGTTGTATCGATTTTTACCAACGCAGATTCGGACTGCGCAACCAACTTCCCTCCACTGTAAATTTTACCCACCACTAACGCCGATTGAATGACCACACCAGGCGTTAACGGCTTTATAAACCTTTGGTACGGTATGAGCATTCTGAAACCTTTCGAATTATCCTCGGCACTCAACTCTCTCTCAAAAGTACCAAATGTTTCGCTAACTTCGCCTACACCGTTGAGACTTTTACATCCTCTCCATTCCAATATATAAAAATCTTTGGGACTGCCAATCACTTGAGGCAAAACTTCAATCCACCCACCCCCGCTGAGAGCGGGAAGAATAATACAGTTCCAGTACCCCCAGAGAGTCGCGTGAGGAAACTTTACTTCGGGTAATGGCTGAACTGGAATCTGCGTGTGATCGATTGTCAGTTTCCGCCGCGGCGCGGGATCGTCGTTACCGTCCGCGTCAGTGACCAGATAATACAACCAGGCAACTCCGCTTTTGCT
Organism: Pseudomonas sp. GM25; assembly: GCF_000282255.1. Taxonomy (NCBI): domain Bacteria; kingdom Pseudomonadati; phylum Pseudomonadota; class Gammaproteobacteria; order Pseudomonadales; family Pseudomonadaceae; genus Pseudomonas; species Pseudomonas sp. GM25. The sequence continues at coordinate 14,946 of NZ_AKJQ01000089.1, forward strand.
CAACAATAAAGCAGTAAGCGGTATCTGAATCTCAGTAATACTCACTGGCACATAAGGCTTGTCGTGAATCGTCGTTATAATTCCGAGCTGTTCGAAAAACACTTGCAACCTGTCCGGCCTTTTTGGATCAGCCGAATAGTCCTTCCATCTCGGTACTCTCGCAATAGTCCCGCCTGTAGATTCGGGAGGTGTGAGATTACCTTCGACATCACTCGGGTCTACACCGTCAACTTTTATAATGTCGGCAAGAATGCCGCCTCCCGCTGAATTAACTGTTCCCGCGGAAGTGGTTGTCTTATTTGTCGGTATCGACATTTTTCATAACCTGCCATCAAAATTGATGATTGGAATCTGATGAAAATAAAAAGCTGTTCGTTGGGTAAAAGTAAACATCTGATCTCCTGCGCTGCCTACTGTCAGATCTGACAGGTATTGATACCGCTTGTCGGATACGGTCCTCTCGAACCGTCCTGCTGGAGGCTTTTCACTTGACGCAACCAAAGAATCTGGTGTTTCCTGAAACCGGTTTCAGACAATAAGAAGACTCAACCGTGAACGATTTCTCCGCCGCCCAGCGCAGCCGCGTCACCATGCTCGACGTCGCCGAACACGCTGGCGTGTCCAAGGCCAGCGTCTCGCGCTTTATCGGCGATGACCGCGCCCTGCTCTCCGATGCCATCGCCCAACGCATCGAGCAGGCGATTACCGAACTCGGCTACCGTCCCAATCAAATGGCCCGTGGCCTGAAGCGTGGCCGCACGCGCCTGATCGGCATGCTGGTGGCCGATATCCGCAACCCATATTCGATTGCCGTGATGCACGGGGTGGAAACCGCCTGCCGCCGGCACGGCTACAGCCTGGTGGTGTGCAACACCGACCGCGATGACGAGCAGGAACGCCAGCACCTGGCGCTGCTGCGCTCGTACAACATCGAAGGGTTGATCGTGAATACCCTGGGCCATCACCGGGATGAGCTGGATGAGTTGAAGCGGGAAATGCCGCTGGTGCTGGTGGATCGCAAGGTCGATGGGCTGGACAGCGACATGGTCGGGCTGAACAACCCGCAAGCCATCGAAATTGCACTTGAACACCTTCAGCAGCGCGGCTACCGCGATGTATTGCTGGTGACGGAACCCTATGACGGCACCAGTTCGCGGATCGAGCGGGTCAGCAGTTTTCAGCAGCAGATTGGCCAGCGCAAAGACATGCGTGGGGCGGTGCTGGAAACCGGCTCGAGTCTTGCGAACGATCTTCAAACCTTTTTGAACTCACCTGATAACGGCCCGAAGGTCCTGTTCTGTGCCAATGGCGTGGCGGCGCTGGCTTGCACCCTGGCCCTGCGCGAGATTGGCTGCCGGTTGTTCGAGGATGTCGGGCTGATCGCGCTGGATGATCTGGATTGGTATCCGTTGGTGGGCAGCGGGATCACCGCCCTCGCCCAGCCTACAGAGGAGATTGGTGCGCGGGCGTTTGAGTGTTTGCTCAAGCGCTTGCGGGGAGATGATGAAGCGGCGCGGATGCTGGATTTTGCACCGGTGCTCATTGAGCGCGGTTCGACCCGTGGATTTTGTGGTGACTGACATGGCCGCGAAGGGGCCCGAAAGAGCACTGCACAACTTGATGATTTTTTTTGAACAAAAATGAAACCGGTTTCAGAGGTAGATAACAATGAATAGACCTGCCGTTTCCATCAGCCTTTCCAGCTTCGGTGCCGACCTTGTTCGCCGTCGTGGTCAGGCTTCGTTCATAGAGGTGCTGGCCGCTGCGGGCGCCAATCGCATCGAATGGCGCGAAGAGTTGCTGACCAACGAAGTCCCGGAACAACTCTCCACCGCCACGCAAGCTCAAGGCCTGCAAAGCATCTATTCCTCGCCGACCGAACTGTGGCTCGCCGGTCAGTCGCGGCCCAATCCGGAACTCATCACCGCGCTGCAAAACGCCGAAGCGTTCGGCTCGAGGTGGCTGAAGGTTTCCCTTGGTTTTTTCACCGACAACAACGATCTGCAAACGCTGGCGCAAATCCTTGCGCAAAGCCCGGTGCAACTGCTGGTGGAGAACGACCAGACCCTGCACGGCGGTCGCATCGAACCGTTTCAACGTTTTTTCGCCGCCGTCGAGCAACACAACCTGCCGATCAAAATGACCTTCGACATCGGCAACTGGCAGTGGCAAGACCAGTCCGCCACCAGTGCCGCTCGACTGTTGGGCCGTCATGTCGGTTACGTGCATTGCAAAGCCGTGGCCCGCCGTGCCGACGGCAAACTGGTGGCCGTGCCGCCGGCCGCCACTGACCTGCATCTGTGGGAACAACTGCTGCGGCACATGGCCCAAGGGGTCATGCGCGCCGCCGAATACCCGTTGCAGGGTGAAGACCTGGTGCAACTCACCACCGAACACGTCGCCGCCCTCACCCGCCTCGGCCAGTCCCGCCTGGAGCCTGCTCATGTCTGAGATCGATATTCTGTCGTTCGGCGAAACCATGGCCATGTTTGTCGCCGAACAGAGCGGTGATCTGGCCACCGTCGAGCAGTTTCACAAACGGATTGCCGGGGCGGACAGCAACGTCGCCATCGGATTGTCGCGGCTGGGTTTCAAGGTGGCGTGGCTGAGCCGTGTCGGGGCTGATTCGCTGGGACGATTTGTCGTTGAAACCCTGGCCCGCGAAGGTCTGGATTGCAGCCATGTCGAAGTCGACAACGCGCACCCGACCGGTTTCCAACTCAAGTCGCGCAACGATGACGGCAGCGATCCGACGGTCGAGTACTTCCGTCGCGGCTCGGCGGCCAGTCATCTGTCGCCGCAGTCGATCAGCCCGACGCTTTTAAGCGCCCGGCATCTGCACGCCACTGGCATTCCACCGGCGCTGTCCGCATCGGCCCGGGAAATGTCCCATGAACTGATGACCCGCATGCGCAACGCCGGGCGCAGCGTGTCGTTCGACCCGAACCTGCGTCCGAGCCTGTGGGCCAGCGAGCGGGAGATGATCAGCGAGATCAACCGCCTCGCCGCCCTCGCCCACTGGGTGTTGCCGGGGTTGAGCGAAGGTCGATTGCTGACCGGGTTTGAGGATCCGGCGGACATTGCTGCGTTCTATCTCGATCAGGGTGCCGAAGCCGTGGCGATCAAGCTCGGGCCGCAGGGTGCGTATTACCGCACGCATCTGGATCAGGGTTTTGTCGCCGGGGTGCCGGTTGAAACCGTGGTCGATACGGTGGGTGCCGGGGATGGATTTGCGGTGGGGATGATCAGCGCCCTGCTGGAGCACCAGAGTTTTCCCGAGGCCGTCAGGCGCGCCAACTGGATTGGTAGCCGGGCGGTGCAGAGCCGGGGTGACATGGAGGGTTTGCCGACCCGATCCGAACTCACCGCTGATCGTTCCCACGCTCCTGCGTGGGAATGCAGCACGTGACGCTCTGCGTCACATGGGACGCGGAGCGTCCCCGGAGGCATTCCCACGCAGAGCGTGGGAACGATCAAGCAATAAACCATTGAACCTGCTGCGACAAAAACAACAAGCTCAGGAGCAAGACCATGAAAACCACAACCCTCGCCACCCGCCGCTGGTGGTACATCATGCCGATCGTGTTCATCACCTACAGCCTGGCGTACCTGGATCGCGCCAACTACGGGTTCGCCGCCGCGTCCGGAATGGCCGCCGACCTGATGATCACCCCGGGCCTGTCCTCGCTGCTCGGCGCGCTATTCTTCCTCGGTTACTTTTTCTTCCAGGTGCCCGGTGCGATCTACGCGCAGAAGCACAGCGTCAAGAAGCTGATCTTCGTCAGCCTGATCCTCTGGGGCGGGCTCGCCACGCTGACCGGCGTGGTCTCCAACGCCTATTGGCTGATCGTCATCCGCTTCATGCTCGGTGTGGTCGAAGCGGCGGTGATGCCGGCGATGCTGGTGTACCTGTGCCACTGGTTCACCCGCGCCGAACGCTCGCGGGCCAACACCTTCCTGATCCTCGGCAACCCGGTAACGATGCTGTGGATGTCGGTGGTCTCGGGGTATCTGGTGCAGCATTTCAGCTGGCGCTGGATGTTCATCATCGAAGGCTTGCCGGCGGTGCTCTGGGCATTCATCTGGTGGAAGCTGGCCGATGATCGTCCGGCTCAGGCCAAGTGGCTGAGCGACCGGGAAAAGCACGATCTGGAAAGCGCGCTCGCCGCCGAACAGGTCGGCATCAAAGCGGTGAAGAACTACGCCGAAGCCTTCCGTTCGCCGAAGGTGATCATTCTGGCGCTGCAATTCTTCTGCTGGAGCATCGGCGTCTACGGCTTCGTGTTGTGGCTGCCGTCGATCCTCAAGGCCGGCGCGCAGATGGACATGATCGAGGCCGGCTGGCTATCGGCCCTGCCGTATCTGGCGGCGGTAATCGGCATGCTGCTGGTGTCGTGGGGCTCGGACAAACTGCAAAAGCGCAAACGCTTCGTCTGGCCGCCGCTGCTGATTGCCTCGGTCGCGTTCTACGGCTCCTACGCTCTGGGCGCGGAGCATTTCTGGTGGTCGTACACGCTGCTGGTAATTGCCGGCGCCTGCATGTACGCGCCGTACGGGCCGTTCTTCGCCATCGTGCCGGAGATTCTGCCGGCCAACGTCGCCGGTGGCGCCATGGCGCTGATCAACAGCATGGGCGCCCTCGGCTCTTTCGGCGGCTCGTATCTGGTCGGTTACCTGAACAGCTCCACCGGTTCGCCCGGGGCTTCGTATCTGTTGATGAGCGGCGCGCTGATGCTCTCGGTGGTGCTGACGATTTTTCTCAAGCCCGGCGCGAGCGACCGGCTGACGGCCAAGCGCGTCGCACCGCGCCCGCTGCCGGCCCATTCCTGAATTGATAGAGAGATGACTGCGATGAAAAAGCAGGTTGTGCTGTACAAGAAACTGTCGCCGGCGTTGATGGCGCGCCTTGAGGAACAGGTCGACGTGACGCTGATCGACAGCCTCGATGCCGACGGTCTGATGAAGCTTCGCGACGCCCTGCCGTTTGCCCACGGGTTGCTCGGTGCAAGCCTGAAACTGGACGCGGCGCTGCTCGATCTGGCGCCGAAGCTTGAAGCGATTTCCAGCGTCTCGGTCGGCGTCGACAACTACGACATTGACTACCTGACCCGACGCAAGGTCATGCTGACCAACACCCCGGACGTGCTCACTGAAACCACCGCCGACACCGGTTTCGCGCTGATCCTGGCCACTGCCCGGCGCGTGGTGGAACTGGCGAACATGGTGCGCGGCGGTCACTGGCATCGCAGCATCGGCCCGGCGCATTTCGGTACCGATGTGCACGGCAAGACGCTGGGCATCATCGGCATGGGGCGCATCGGCGAGGCGCTGGCCCAGCGTGGGCATTTCGGATTCGGGATGCCGGTGATCTATCACAGCCAGTCGCGCAAACCGGCGGTGGAAGAACGCTTCGATGCGCAGTACCGCAGTCTGGAGGATCTGTTGCGGCAGGCGGATTTCATCTGTCTGACGTTGCCGCTGACGGCGCAGACTGAAGGCCTGATCGGCGCCGAGCAGTTCGCGTTGATGCGCCCGGAGAGCATCTTCATCAACATTTCCCGAGGCAAGGTCGTAGACGAAGCCGCGCTAATCGACACCTTGCGGCATAACCGGATCCGCGCGGCGGGGCTGGATGTGTTTGAGCGTGAGCCGTTGAATCATGACTCACCGTTGTTGCAGTTGAACAATGTGGTGGCGACGCCGCACATGGGCTCGGCGACCCATGAGACGCGCGAAGCGATGGCGCGGTGTGCGGTGGAGAATCTGTTGGCGGCGTTGACTGGGGAAAAACCCGCCAACTTGGTGAATCCTCTCCACTGATGATCGTTCCCACGCTCTGCGTGGGAATGCCTCAAGGGACGCTCCGCGTTCCAGCTCTGGAAGGGACGCGGAGCGTCCCGGGCTGCATTCCCACGCGGAGCGTGGGAACGAT
>NZ_AKJQ01000090.1:0-1231 GCF_000282255.1 Pseudomonas sp. GM25
TGAATCGCCCCTAGTTTCGTAGACACCTCCAAGCCTTAAAATGAGGCCCATTAGGAGGTGCCATGAGCAACCAGCGTTATCCCGAAGAATTCAAAATCCAGGCGGTCAAGCAAGTGACCGAAAAGCAGCTTCCTGTCTCGGAGGTGGCTGCACGATTGGGTGTGTCCGTGCACAGCCTCTATGCCTGGGTTAAGCGCTACACCAAGCCCCAGGAACAGCGCGCTGAGGAGGATGATCAGAGCGCGGAGGTTCGTCGTTTACGTGCCGAGCTGAAACGGGTGACGGAGGAGCGAGACATCTTAAAAAAGGCCGCCGCGTACTTTGCCAAGGAGTGCGGCTGAAGTACGCCTTTATTAAGCAGCAAGCGGATCACTACGCGATTCGACGGCTTTGCCTGACGCTCAAGGTTCATCCCAGCGGCTACTACGCGTGGCTATCAGAACCAAAATCTGCGCGAGCCAAGGACGATCAGCGACTGCTTGGGTTGATCAAACACTCCTGGCTGGAAAGCGGTGGTGTTTATGGCTATCGCAAGATCCATGATGACCTGCGAGAGGTTGGAGAGAGCTGTGGCCGTCACCGGGTGGCTAGGTTGATGCGCATTGAAGGTTTACGTTCTCAGACTGGGTATCGACGGAGGCCGGGAAAATATGGCGGTAAACCAGCCGTTGCCTCACCGAACTTACTGAAGCGCCAATTCGATGTCAGAGAACCCAACAAAGTCTGGGTCACAGACATTACCTACATCCGAACATATGAAGGCTGGTTGTATTTGGCCGTGGTGCTCGATCTGTTTTCACGCCAGATCATTGGTTGGTCGATGAAGTCGCAGATGACCAGCGACGTAGCCATTGATGCACTGCTGATGGCGGTTTGGAGACGCAAGCCGAAGCAAGAGGTGATGATCCACTCGGATCAAGGAAGTCAGTACAGCAGCTCAGACTGGCGAAGCTTCTTGAAAGCTAACAACCTGGTAGCCAGCATGAGTCGTCGAGGTAACTGCCACGACAACGCTGTGGCGGAGAGCTTTTTCCAGTTGCTAAAGCGGGAACGGATCAAGCGTAAAATCTACACTACACGCCAGGATGCTCGGGATGATGTGTTCGATTATATCGAGATGTTTTACAACCCAAAACGACGCCACAGTTTCAACAATCAGCTGTCACCGGTAGAGTTTGAAAAGCGTTACGCAGCGAGCCTGGAGAGTGTCTAGAAAACCCGGGGCGATTCA
>NZ_AKJQ01000091.1:0-1569 GCF_000282255.1 Pseudomonas sp. GM25
ACCGGTCTCTACAGTGAGGGGGTAGGCTTTTGACTTTGATCTGGCATCGGAGAGGACTACAATCCCCACCCCGCCTCGATGGCCGATCTGCCCCGCCCATGTTGACCTGTTCCGTACACCCGCTGCCCTACCGCGCCAACCCCGCCGACTATTTCGCGGCCGTCCGCCATGCGCCCGGCGCCGTGCTGCTCGACAGTGGCCGGCCGAGTGCCGACCGTGGCCGTTATGACCTGCTCAGCGCCTGGCCGCTGGAACAACTGGCGGTGTTGCCGGACGAGCGCGGCGACGATTTCCTGCAACGTCTGCGGGACAATCTGACCCGCTTGAGTAACGCGCAATTGCCCGACGGGTACGAATTGCCCTTCGCCGGCGGCCTGATCGGCTACCTGAGCTACGACTTCGGCCGGCATTTGGAAAACCTGCCAAGTCAGGCCCGGGATGATCTGCAATTGCCCGATGCGCGTTTTGGTCTGTACGACTGGGCGTTGATCAGTGACCACCAAACGGCAACCAGCCAGTTGGTATTTCACCCGTCGGTCAGCGTCAGCGAGAAACAGCGGTTGATCGATGTATTCAGCCAACCAGTGGGCGCCGAACTGACCCCGTTCAAGCTGAGCAGCCCGATGGCGGCTGATCTCTCCGCCGATGAATACCGTCAGGCCTTCGAACGCATCCAGCATTACATCCAGGCCGGCGACTGCTATCAAGTCAACTTCGCCCAGCGTTTCCGCGCGCCGTGCCAGGGCGATCCATGGCTGGCCTACTGCAAATTGCGTGAGGCTTGCCCGACGCCGTTTTCCGGTTTCCAGAGCCTGCCCGACGGCAATGCAGTACTGAGCCTGTCACCCGAGCGCTTCGTCAAAGTCAGCCAGCGCCAGGTGGAAACCCGCCCGATCAAGGGCACCCGCCCCCGTGGCGCGACCCCGGCCGAAGACGCGGCGAACGCCGCCGAACTGCTGGCCAGCCCCAAGGATCGCGCGGAAAACCTGATGATCGTCGACCTGCTGCGCAACGACCTGGGCCGCACCTGCCGCATCGGCTCGGTGCGGGTGCCGGAGTTGTTCAGCCTGGAAAGCTATCCGAACGTGCATCACCTGGTCAGCAGCGTGACGGGCGAACTGGCGGATGATCGCGACGCTCTTGACCTGATCGCTGGCAGCTTCCCCGGCGGCTCGATCACCGGTGCGCCGAAGATTCGTGCGATGCAGATCATTGATGAACTGGAGCCGACCCGACGTGGGTTGTATTGCGGTTCTTTGATGTATCTGGACGTGCGCGGCGAGATGGACAGCTCCATCGCCATTCGCAGTTTGCTGGTGAAGGATGGGCAGGTGTGCTGCTGGGGCGGCGGCGGGATTGTGGCCGACTCGGATTGGGAGGCGGAGTATCAGGAGTCGATCACCAAGGTCAGAGTCCTGCTCGAAACGCTGCAAAACCTTTAACCGTTGATCGTTCCCACGTCGCGGCGACTGCGGTGATCGTTCCCACGCTCCGCGTGGGAATGCCTCAATGGACGCTCCGCGTCCGATCTTGGGACGCAGAGCGTCCCGGGCTGCATTCCCACGCAGA